>JALSMA010000082.1 GCA_026988015.1 Desulfobulbaceae bacterium
TGCGATATATCTTTGAGAAACTACCAGTGGCGGAGATGCTGGAGGACTATGAGGCTCTGCTGCCTTGGAATATTACTCGAAAACAACTGGCATGAGGTGGCGTGTGCTTAATGGGGCGCTTACGAATCTGGCAGTATCAAAAGATGAAATCGTAGAAGAAGCTGCGTGATAAAACGCGACAACTATCTTGACAAACACCAGTACCTGTAAGTCTACAGTGCTGAAGCAGAAAATGAGGGGGCGTGAGCCGATTACTCAAACTCATCAGACCATTCTGCCCATGAGCCATCGTGGATCAGAGCGTTATCGTAACCAAGGTAAGTCAAAATCATATAGAATTCTGCTGCAAGCATATTTGTGTTGCAGGTGACAATGATTTTTTTATCTTTTGACTGACTGATACCGGCGGTTGAAAGAAGCCAGGATAGCTGCTCATCGGGATAAAATGTACCATTGCTCTCGAGCAGAGTCTGGAGGGGAAAGCTTAATGAGTCTGGAATTGCACCGCCTTTTTTAGCGATATCATCTCTGTTCATGTCACCGTTATGTTGAGCAACATTGCGAACGTCAACAACCATTGCCTGTCCTGTTCTCATGCCGTCGATAATTCCCAGATTGTCAACTAGGAGGTTTTCTTCGTTAACAGGGTATTTAGTGGCTTTTGCCTTTGGTGCTTTTCCTGAAGCCAGTTTGAATCCGCTTTTTTTCCACGATAATATGTTACCATCCAGAAAAGAGACCTGTTTGTGACCCAGCAGCTTCAGGGCAAGAAATGCAATACCACGTCCGCTGTGACCATCATCATAAATAACAATTCTCTTATTGGGAGTGAGCCCAAGCCGACTGCCACCAAATATCTTTGCCAGGGTTTCTGGCGGTTGCATCATATAGGGTGGACTTGTGTCAGCACCTGTTCGGAACAGGCAGAAGCAGAGATGGTAGGAACCGGGGATATGGCCCTTTTCGTATTGTGCTTTGGTGCGGGTATCCAGGATGATGATGTTTTTATCTTTGCTGTGTTTTTTCAGCCAGGCGGCTGTAACTCTCATGGCAGGGTCTGGATGGGTGGGCGAGAGTATAAAGGTGCGTTTGGCCAGAACTTTTTTCGGCACATCTTTTTCCTTTAACAGCACATGATTGTTGGCGACAATTTCATCAAAAGGAATAGCATCCTGAGTGAGAAAGAGCTCTTTGTTGCCATGGCAGTGATTACAGTCTGCTGTTTGCCAGGTTCTGCGTTGGATAGTGTGAGGGGTGGCTTTTTTATATGTGGGCAGTGCTGAAAATTTATTCATCCGTCCTATATCGGCTTTAAAGGTGTCACGATGAATACCAACTTCACGCATGAGAACATAACGGGGACCGCCTTTGTCGGGATTTAGTCCTATCCTGATGTTTTTTTCAGGAGGGGGGGACTGGGAGTAGCTGATTCCATCACTGTCTGTGCCTGTATGGCAGGAGTTACAGTTCTGATAGGGGGCCGCATGGCATACATAACAAGAAACATTGGTGTGGGTTACATGTTCCGGAATGGGACCTTCAGATATGTTTTCATGGCAATCCGTACACTGAATATGCTGTTCAAAGTGATAGCGATCTCTGGCTCCATCGGCAGAGGCATGCAGTTCCTGGCCCTTGTGACAGTCCAAGCACGTCATCTGGTAACTTCGATAGTGAACGTCTCCTTTTCCTTTTTTTCCTATGAAGTCGGATCCCGTAGGCGAGGTGTGGCAAGGAAGGCACTGAAAGACAAAGTCCGGTTTTTTGCTGAAGATGTGCCCGTCACGCAACCCTCCACCGCTGACTTTGGGCCTGCTGATATGGCAGGAGCCACAACTCCCCTGATGGCAACTGAGGCACTGGCCCTGTAGAGTGGCTTGTTCCAGAGTCTCAACCTGTGAGGTGCTGCAGCGTTTGTTCAGTGCTCTATACAGTGGCGCGGGATTCATGTGGAGTGACTCCGCTGCAGTGGACACGATATCCTGGTGGCACTGGCCACAGGTATTGTCACTGTTCAGGCTTGGGTCCTTAATCATTCCCTGATGAGCTTTCTCAAGGTCACTGCTGTCCGGGTTGCCAAGGTGACAGAGCTGGCAGGGAATCTGGCCATGGGTGGAAGTAAGAAATGACTCACTTACAAGTACCTTTTCGTAAAGATCAAAAGGGGCCTGCCGTACCATGTACCCCTTACCCTTTTGCAGAGAAGAGACCTCAGGTTTGTCGTCACCATATGTGATGGCTTCCTCTGTGAGTTCGTCAATTAATCCTGAGTCAATATGGCAGAGAGCACATTGGCTGAGTTCGGTGGCGGATACAGTGGCTACTGATAGGAAGGTGAGTCCTATAAGGGTGAAAAGAAAAAGGGCAGCAGTCTTCGTAGAGAACATGAATATCTCCAGCTGGGTTTATTGAGGTGCTTCTTTAATTGATGGATTCCTGAAACCTTCATCATCTCCTTCGTTATGAGCCCCTATGGAAGTGCCCTTGGGATACAAATTTCGTATCTTTTCGGCGTACTAAAGTACGTTGAAAAGATACGAAATTTCCGTGCCTCGGATATGAAGTTTTTCGGAGTCTACGCTTGTTTATCCACAAGTCCAAACAGTTTTTGACCTTTTTACGACACCATCTTAATTGCTTCCTGAACAAAAAAAACAATCACGAAACCGTCACAGATTCAGGTGCTGGACCAAAGAAGGGCAGGCCGATGACAAAACCGGCCTGCCCTTAACGAAAATCATGACCAGGTGAGAAACAATTTTTACCAGCGATAGACGAGGTTCATATAGTAGTTCCACATGGTGTCGGTAACTGGTAAAAAGGCATCAAGAGAGTTCAGGTCTGTAATCTTGACCGGGGCTCCCATGGGATTGCCACTTCCGGAGTACTCATAATCATAGTACTGAGCTCCGACGGAAAGAATAAGTTTACCATCAACCATTGGATGGTTGTAGAAGAGTTCGTAGACACTTCCGCGAGTGGCAAGTTTAGAACCGGCAGGATTGTCTTCACCGCCGGTAAAGGAGATCCAGTATTCAGACCCCCAGTTGTATTCAACTCCGACGGTGGCCTGCCAAGGGAGTTCGGTTTTGAGGCCAGCCCACACGGAGTAACCGGTGCGGTCGTTCTGTTCCCCGTTGGAATTCAGCAGGCCGTCTGTTCCGAGAAACTGCATCATTGGATTTGCTGAAATACCTGAAGGGCGTGCATGACTGAGGGCAAGGTCAACAAAGAATCCAACATCGCCGATCTTGGATTGCCCAAGGAGGGTTACAAGATCAATCGAACCAATGTTGGCAGTTGGCTCGGTACGGCTGATGAAACCTCCGGTGTTGGCATTCATCTGGTATTGATCGTATTTCCCGTCACCATTGAAGTCCTGTCCCGTCAGGGTGAATGGCATAACAACCAGTCCGGTGAAGCCATCGGTCACGTCCATGGCATGGGCATACATGTTTACAATCTTCGTGTCTTCGTCTTCGTATAGGTTAGCTATCCAGCCCGCAAACTGCATATCATCGACATCGGAATTGTAGGACATGGAATAGGAATTACCTGATCCAACACCCGATTCAAACCCCACTCCCCAGCAGAGTTTAAAGTCAAGGCCGGGGATACCTGTGATGTCTGCAAGTTTGAATCCAAGGGAGGCTCCGTCAAATTGCCAGTTGATACCATGGGCCATGGGAGATCCACCAACTACACTGGAGGTGGAGAATTCTGTTGGAGCTCCACCAATGGCGGGTCGTCTTCCGAGGGAGAAGTGATATGGTGTGTCGCCCATTTCTCCAAAGTAGGTGAAAAAGGCACGTTCAACCCTGAGGGCCGAGTCGCTGCCGGTACTGTGAACATTGCCATCCATGGTTACAGCGTTCGGGCCGCCATTATACCATTTTACTCCGGTGGAGTCGCCAAAGACCTTTGCAGCAGAAAGCCTTCCTACAAAAGAGAGATTTCTGGTGGGTTTTCCTTTGAGATCAAGGCGGATGCGGCTAGTGAAGAGGGAGTTATTTTTTATGTTCTGGTTTTCGATGCCCTGCTGTCTGAGCATCTGTTTGAATTGATTGAGCTCAGCGGACGAAAATTGGACGCCCGCAAGGGCCATCTGTCCGATCTGGATCTGCGTTGCTGCAGGTATGGATGCCACGTCCATGTCAAGGGAGTTGAACTGGGTTTCAAGTTCCACACCCATGGTGATCCTGTCAAGTGCTGTGTGTTTCTCGGCATCACTGAGCCGCTCGTCCAGTTCGTCAATTACATCAATGACTTCAACGTTTTGAGTGTCTTGTTGTTCTTTCATTTCAAGAGTCATCTGCAACATTTCTTCAGCACCTACCAGCCGTTCATTGAGATCCATGACAATGTTTTTTAACATTTCAATCTCATTGATGAGCTCTTGCTGTGAAAGTGTGGTCCCTCCAGCAAATGCGGTACCTGTGAACATCTGTGCTGAAAGTAATGCACCAGTTAGACCGATCATCGTATAACGCTTTATCATGGTTTCTCCCTGCAAAGCTACCAAAATAAATTCGATAGCTTTTCCTAAATGAATGTTTTTTCTCCTACCCTATTTTTAGTAGAGCTTTAGACTATTTGTCAAGGAGAAAGGCTTGTCTGGCTGTCAAACTATTGAACGTAAGAAATATCTTTTATCCTTTGATAGCAGTGAAAAAACAATTAGTTTGTTTATTTCTTCGTTTCTTTTAAAAGAAGAGATGCTATACTTTCAGGAAATTTGACAAGTGCTGAGGAGACTTGTCATGGATAAATAAAGTTTTACAGGAGAAGAGAATGGGGATTAGGTCAAAGTTTATTATTATCATAACTGTATTGAGTTTACTGGCAACGATTGCAATTGGCTATACGAGCTATATGCTCAGTCGTCAGAATGCCATTGCCGAGGCAAAAAGTAAAGGCGAGATTATCTATAACTACATTGAAGCCAGTTCCAGGTTCTTCGGAAAAGAGCAGTACCCACTAATTAAGGAACTCATAGATGATAAGGATGTTTTTATTCCTGAGCTCATGTCCCGCTTTGTTGTAAATCGTATGGAGTATGAGATTTTTCAGGAGACTCTCGAAGGATATGTCTTTAAACAGGCAACCCTTGACCCTCTCTGGCCTGACAATAAAGCAGATCGTGAAGAGGAGAAGGTCATTCAATATTTTGCCACCCATCCTGATGAGACAGAACAGCAGGGGGTAATGGATAGGGACGGTGATAAGTACTTCTACACTGCCCGGCCCATTAAAGTAACCAAGCCTTTTTGTTTGACCTGCCATGGTGATCCTGCTGATGCACCAGCAGATCAGCGAGAAATTTATGGTATTGAAAATGGATACAACTGGAAAATGGACTCAACTGTTGGAACCTCCATTGTCTATATTTCAATATCCAAGACCCTGGCTGACGCAAAACAGTCTGCGATGAAGATCTTTTTCGTGGGTATCGGCTGTCTGCTGGTGACCATTGTCTGTATCTGGGTATTTCTTGACAGGGCGGTTGTAGCACCCATTATTCACCTGTCAGAATCTGCAAAAGATATCAGTATCGGTAAGAATCTCTGTGATTCTATTCATACAGATTCAAATGATGAGATTGGTGGGCTTGCCAACTCCATTGACAGAATGCGGATCAGTGTGAACAAACTTCTGAAACGCACCTGTCCGGATCGTAAGGATAAAAAGAAGTAGGATTTTCTCTATTCCTACCGCTTTATAAAAAGGGGGCACAGAACAGCAAGTTCTGTGCCCCCCCTTTTTTTTGTGAAAAAACCTGTACACTTTGTGCTGGTATTCTGTGTCTTTTCTTACAGGACGCCTGGCAGGGGCAGGGATGCTCCGGCGGAGTAGTGAGTGCAGGTCATTCAATACCTGTCGGAACATATTACCCTAACACAGTGTTGATAACTTTCTGTAAATCAGCTAGAAGGAAAGGTTTACTGATTGCGGCCTTAAAACCATATTTTTTACAATTTGCCATGATTGGGTCATTGGAGTAGCCACTTGAGACAATGGCTTTTGCCTCCCCGTCGATTTTCAGTATTTCAGCCAGAGCTTCTTTCCCTCCCATGCCGCCAGGGATGGTC
>JALSMA010000083.1 GCA_026988015.1 Desulfobulbaceae bacterium
ATTGTTCATTAAAAGAAGTCAGCCATCATGGCGTTGGAGCGGTTTCCGCTCAGCTCGGTCGATGGCGTCGCGCGCAGCGCGACGCCATCTTGTTTATCTCTGTAGTACCTATTTGTGAATAATTATCCATTACACCCGGAGGTGTTTAAATCACTGACGCTTACTTATGTAAATATTTTACCAATTTCCTAAATAACTAACCTATCTATAAAATAATAAAAAATTAGGAAACTTTAGTATGTTAAAATTATTATTTTATGAGTGGATGAATTTTCTCTGACATGAGGATATTGCAGAAAATGTTCATATACGTCGTACGTATAATACATGATAAACATTATCTGCTGATTCTGGAACACCATATTATTCATCTCAGATATTTTATACAGTTCCCTGTCAGTTGGTATTTCCAGGGGATATTATGCCAGAAGCCACTCAACTTTTAACATTCATTTTTAAAGTTTTCGTACTCAGCCATTTCCAAGCCTCAGTATTTTTTATCTATCCAAAAAAAATTATTAGCCAACGATTATTCCGGCGATTTTTGTGGACATTCGTACCTTATTATTTAGGATCAAATGACTGAGGCACTGGTCCGCCATGGTGATGGTAACAAACTTTATGTGTCACAAAAGTTTTGGGAGAACCTGCCCCGGAATGGGCCATATATGGCCAGCGGCTATTCGCGTAAGAAGTTCAATAACTTATGACCAGAAAAAAAACCTTGCACGGTACAATCTAAAACAGCAGTGCATCAACCTCAGACTCGATGGAAGTAATGACCACAGCAAGGTTTTCAGGTGAATCAGAAACCGTCTGTTTCAACTTCCGCCCCCATTCCTGGAGCATCTCTGTGGTTATTTTCCGAACAGCGTTTTCTTTACTCCACTCACAGCCTATTTTGATACCCAGGGCAAGCATGGTAACCTTCGCCTTAATCTTATTTTTTTCAGGCACCTTTGCAACCACATCTTCACTGATTTCCTGCCACCCATCAAAAAAGAGCCCTCCCTCCTGAAATTTGGCATACCAACCAAGTGCCTTTTCATCCAGTGCATCAAAAGAACTATCTGTTACCTGGAGCAATCGTTTCTCAATGGCTGCAAGGTTAGCAGCGTGCTGAATGGATTCGCAAGGCAGGCAATCCTCCCTGGTTCCATGAGCTTTGGCGGGAGCAAAGAAACACAGCAGTAGCATTGTTACTAGAGTTGTAACGTTGAATAATCGAGTCATAAATAGAGTTGTGGCGATAATAATAAAACGGTTTACCCATCTTCCACTATGAAAATGGTACTACAGTATACGGACCTTAACTACTTCATCGGCCGGTGATGAAGTAGTACTTGCTTGCTGACAACATATTGAAATAATTATATAAAACTACCAATTCAGTATGTTTGATAAAATCACTCGACTCCCTTCAGGATAAACGTTCACAGATCCGGAAAGGCATAAAAAGAAAGATATTTCTAAAAAATACACTAAAACAAACACTCAAGTCAAGATCCGCGTTTTCATGCTAGGCGAAGAAGCGCATTGATAATTGCGACAGAAACTGGAGTTCCACCTTTCCTGCCGTCACAATAGATATAGGGATAGTCCTTTTCAGCAAGAATCTCTTTGGATTCACTGGCATTCACAAATCCCACCGGTACTCCTATCACAAGGTCAGGTTTTATCCTCCCCTCTTCAATGAGTATCATCACAGTGATCAATGCCGTTGGTGCGTTTCCAATGGCCACGATTCCTACATTTTCCTGCATCCCAACTTCAATGGCTGTCTGTGATCTGGTGCGCCCCTGTTTTTTTGCAATATCCTCGATTTCAGGATCTGCGACCTTACAGATAACGCTGCCGCCATATGGTTCCAAAAAAGAACGACTGATTCCAGCTGCCGCCATATTCACATCCGTAAGGATATTTTTTCCGGATCGAACGGCTGCAAGTCCGGCCTCAACAGCTTCAGGGTGAAAACGAATCAGGTGGGCGAAGGAAAAGTCACCGGTGGCGTGGATGACTCTCTGAATAACTGCAAACCTGGAAGGATCAAAGTCCTCCTGCTTCAACCCGGTCTGTTCTGCAAATTCTTCTTCTATTATACGAAAACTTTCCCTTTCAATTTCAAGGGGTGCTATTTTAGTTATTCTATGCATGGAAATATAGTTTTTTTCAGGTGAGCACCTGTGATTGTTCCAGGTGACGAATAAATGAAGCCACAGCATCTTCACTCTGTCCAAAGTGTAAATGAATATAGCCTCCCAGGACATTTTTATATTTGTAGCCTTCCCGTTGTGTTCCCTTTACAAGATAAAGTGTAACCATCTCCTCTGGACTTTTCACAATTTCCGAATAATGAAACTCATGGCCATGCAGCACATGACCCTGTAAACCAAGCAAACAGTCACTCTGCAGTTCAGGGCTACGATACCCAAGACTGGAAAGACGTGGTTTCATCCTGACGCTACATGGAAAAAGACCACACAGAGTATGGGTGGTCTCATGAATGGTTTTCAAGGATTTACAGAGATACATAAACCCACCGCACTCTCCATAAATAATCCCCCCTGAATGTCCAAATGCAGAGACATCTTCTAACATGGCGTCATTCCCGGCAAGTTTGTCAATATGGAGTTCCGGGTACCCTCCCCCGAAATACACCCCACTACAGTCGGGTGGAAGAGACTTTTCACTCAAGGGGCTGAAAAACACCAGCTCAACGCCACTCTCCTCAAGAATTTTCAGATTATCTTCGTAATAAAAACAGAAGGCCTTATCTCTGGCTACAGCCAGACGAACCTTTCTGCGGATATTCTGTTTGTAAACAAGGGGTGCCCCCTGCTCCTGCCTGCTTTTTCTGGAGATGCGTAGCAATCCGTCCAGATCGAGATGTTCCTCAACGGCTTGTATCAACCCATTGAGTTGATCGCTGTTCAGTGGCTGTTCGTCTCCCATATGGAGACCCAGGTGACGATCAGGAATCTCAAACCGTACATCACGTGGGAAAAAACCCAGTATTCCACAGTCGCACACACCAGCTATCCCTCTTTCTATAAGTTCTCGGTGTCTGACGGAGCCGACGCGGTTAAAAATAACAGCAGCGATATCAACTTTGTTTGAATAAACCTCAAACCCCCTTACCACTGCGGCTACACTTTCAGCAGCAGAGCGTGCATCAACCACAAGTATCACAGGAATATCAAGCTCCACTGCCAGTTCAGCAGAACTGGCAGTGCCTCCATCGAAAAGCCCCATAACCCCTTCCACCACTGCCACATCTTTGCCAGAACAACGAGTGTCAAAGATTCTATGACAAAATGGGATACCGCACATCCGAAGGTCCAGATTTGATGAAACCTCACCTGTTACCATACGATGAAGACTGGGATCAATAAAATCAGGTCCACACTTAAAGGGCTGCACCTTCAAGTTTCTGGCCTTAAATGCGGCCATAATACCGAGCGTCAAGGTTGTCTTCCCTGATCCACTGGCTGTACCGCCTATGAGAAAAGCTGAAAGGGTATTCATAAAAGTTTCGTTTGTATGAAAAAACGAAGAGATAACATTACAAGCAGAAAGAAAAAAGATGCCAGCAACATCAGTGAATTTGTCCTCAGTATATCTCTTTCTTCAACCGGTCTGGTACTGTCACCGATGCTTGCTTTTATCACCTTTTTTCCAAAATATAAAGATGTCCCTCCTAATTCTATTCCAAGGGCTCCGGCAACAGCAGCCTCAGGGTGCGCGGCATTGGGGCTTGAATGGTTAAGCCGGTCACGATGGAAGATCCGCAAGCTTTTTCTCCAGTCAAGACCAAGAAAGAATGCCGCCGCAACCAGACTGAATCCACTTATCCTAGCTGGCAGTAGATTTACAATATCATCGAGTTTTGCGGCACTGCAGCCAAACTTAAGGTAACGTTCGTTCTTGTAACCAAACATCGAATCCATTGTATTTACAGCCTTATATCCAATGGCACCAAGGGCGGCAAGATGGAGAGGGTCCCAACCCATCACCAATGACAGGCTGGAAAAAACAACCGCATAAAAAACTGGAGCAGTTACCCCATCCACCATGTTTTCAGCCACAGTCTCTACACAGGCACGAATTATCCCGCTGCGATCAAGGGTTGCAGTATCTCGTCCCACAATAAGAGCCACTGCACGCCTAGCTTTTTCAGGGTTTTCCCGGTCCAGAAGGGCCTTATAAACTGCCCTGCTGTGATCAACCAGACTACGGGCTGCAAAACTCGTATAGAGAAGAAAAACAGCGGCAGCCTGGCCAACCGCCGCTGAGAGGCTGTGGGCAGTCATTATGAGAAGTGTTGCTGAACCCAGGCTTAAGAAAAGAACCGACAGAACAGTAAGAAAGCCACCGATCATCTCTGAAAAAGGGAATCTGCGCCAGAAGTTTTCACTTCTACTGCAGAACAGACCAATGAGTCGTATGGGATGGGGAAGAAAACGCGGATCCCCGAAAAGGAGGTCGAGAAATACCGCAGCGGCCATCAAAACAAAAAAAGAAGACACGGCTGCTACAATCCAAGTAGCTGGTAAATTCGATCCATATCAATGGATTTTCGTACCTCGTCAGCCAGAGAATCAAAGGCCGGTTCCAAGTCATAACTTACAAAAGGTCCCTTATATTCTCCCAGGTCCTTCCTCTTTCTCACCCTGTTGATAAACCAACGTCGAAACAGATCTGAATCGAAGATACCATGGAGATAGCAGCCCCAGATATTGAACTCCGAAGCTTTTGTACCACAGCCACTACCTTCCTTATAGCTAAACAATTGTCTTTCGGCAGTTGCGGTCTGACCATGATGAATTTCATAGCCACTCACTGGCTGGCCGGAAGCAATATGGATGCCCTCTCTTCTTGTAAGTTGCTTTTCCCTGGCGAGACAGGTCTCCATATTTATCAGTCCCAGTCCTTCTACGCTGCCCTTCTGTGATTCAATTTCATGGGGATCAGATATCCGTTTGCCGAGCATCTGGTAGCCACCACATATCCCGACTATCTCACATGATCCATGTGAAAGATTTCGTATGGCCTCGGTCATCCGGGACCGCTGCAGGCTGACAATATCTCCGATGACGTTTTTTGAACCTGGCAAAATAAGGACATCAGGACTACCAAGTTCATCTGGATCGGAAACCACGCGGAGATACACATCAGTTTCAGCAATAAAGGGCTCAAAATCAGTGAAATTTGAAATATGAGGCAGGTTGACTATAGCAACCTCAATATGATCATTTTCCGGCTTCCTGCCTTGAAACAATCCCTCTTTGAACGAGACAGAATCTTCTTCAGGGATACCATGGTTATGAAGGTAGGGAATCACACCAATAACATCTTTTCCAGTGTGGTTTTTTACATACTCATGGGCGTCCTGCAACAGATCGCTGTTACCACGAAACCGATTTACCAGAAACCCGGCAACAAGCTGTCGTTCCCACTGATTTAACACCTCCATATGGCCGACAAAAGAGGCATACACACCGCCTCGATCAATATCACCGACTAACAACACTGGAGATTCTGCATGGCGGGCCATGCGCATATTGACGATATCGTGTCGTTTGAGATTTACCTCTCCTGGAGAACCGGCACCTTCGAGGATAACCACCTGATACTCTTGACTGAGCTCATCATAGCAATCACACACAATAGACATTGCCTGTTTTTTATAGGAGACATAATCCATAACCGACATATTCCCAAGGGGTCTGCCCCGGACAATCACCTGACTTCCTGTATCTGAGTTGGGTTTGAGCAGAATCGGGTTCATCAGCACATCCGGATCCAATCGTGCTGCCTGTGCCTGAACAACCTGCGCTCTTCCCATTTCCAGGCCATCGGCAGTGACAAAGGAGTTCAGCGACATATTTTGTGCCTTAAACGGGGCCACACGCACTCCATCCTGAAGGAGAATACGGCAAAGTGCTGCAGTAAGAACGGATTTCCCGGCATTGGAAGAGGTTCCCTGAAACATCAATGCAGGTGGTTTTCTTCCGGGTGCTTTCTGTTTTCCTGTGCTTTTCAGAAACAACCCGAGAGCATCTATCAATTTTTTGTTTTCTGATTCCGTCCGAACGGCAACTCTGAAAAAATTTGAATCAAGGCCCTGATAATTGCAGCAGTCTCGTATCAGAATATTTTGTGACTCCAGTCTTCTTTGCAGTTCCTGAACTCCTATGTTTCCATAAAGACGGAGTAAAATATAATTTGCGGCAGCCGGAAAAACCTTCAGCGCAGTAAATGTTTTCAGCTGCTCCTCAAACCGAGTTCTGCATCGTAAAATATAATCCCTGCTTTTCTCCTGATAAGCAGTATCACCAAGAGCTCTCTTACCAACCTCCTGCGCCAGATTATTAACACTCCATGGCGGGAGGATTTTGCGCATCTTTTCGCTCACTGAAGCAGGAAACACTCCATAGCCAAGACGCAGACCGGGGATTGCATAAAATTTAGTAAGGGAGTGAAGACTGATGATATTTGTCCCCTTTCCAGCAACGGATCTGGCATCTATGATGAAATCAAGAAAGGCTTCATCAATTACAAAGCTCACCCCTGGATATCTTCCGGCAATATCAAGGATTGCTGCAGCAGAGGATAAGACACCGGTGGGATTCGCAGGAGATCCAATTATCACCAGATCACCGTCCTTGATCGTCTTTCCAAGAAGATCCATATCCAGGCTGAAGTTATCAGTTTCAGAAAGCTCAAGAGTGATGGTTTCCATGCCTTCAAGCTCAACCACCTTCAGATAATCTATATAACAGGGAACAGGAATGACAGCTCTCCGGCAACCGAGAACTCGAGGCAAGTGATAGAGGAGTTCCGTTGATCCATTGGCCACTAGGACACGATCGGTATCCACCCGGTATTTTCTGGCTATAAGCTCACGTAAAGGTGAGGCAGATGGATCCGGGTAGTGCACAATGTCATCCATAGCACGACTCAGGCAGGAACGAAGCCAGTCAGGCGGTCCTAATGGATTAATATTGGCGCTGAAATCGAGGAGTTGGTTAACACCTACACCTTTAGCATCTGCCACTGCACGCACATTACCGCCATGGCCGTATTCAGAGGTATATGTCATAAGCTTTTCAGTTAATTCCAGAAAGAACACAGAAGGTAACAGCAACTGTAAGTTCAGTACATTCACAGACGGCACCAAGTGTATCACCAGTCGCGCCACCAAGTTTCAAATAGCACCACAGAGAGAAAAGAGCAGCTGTTGCCAGCATGGTGAGAAATAAGGTCACTGCTGTTACCAATGAGTACAGAAGACTTGTGATGATCAGAAAAAAAATGAGGCTGGAAAGAGCTATCCCTCGACTCTCGCCGGAGTAAAAAAGCTTTCCCAGACCATCACCAGTACGAGCATAAGGAAGGACTGCCATCATGAGTACTATGGCGGTCCTTCCGGCAACTGGCATAATAAAGAGAATCATGGCCATATCTTCCTTCGGCATACTGGAAAGAGCAGCATATTTTCCAAGAAGGATAAAAACTAAAGCAATAACCCCCATGACCCCGGCATGGGAATCACGCATGATTTCAAGAGCCCGTCCTCTTGGTCTGCTGCTGAGCAAACCGTCGCAACTATCTGCAAGGCCATCAAGGTGCAGACAGCCAGACAGAGCTGCCAGAACCAGAATCCCGAAAAAAGCCAGTACAGAGGAAGGCAGCAGACCGGATACAAACCAGATGAGCATTGCAGCAAGCAAGCCGATAACTGCGCCAATCGCAGGGAACCAGAGCAGACTTGCCTTAAAAAAACGGCCATCGGTGTTACTCATCCAACTGACAGGAAGAATAGTCAAAAATCGAAATCCAGCTAAAAAAGAGGCCAGGGGATGATAGAGTGCAAGTCCAAAGGCACTTTCCTGATTACAATTACCCGGGCTTCCATTTTTCATCTACTTATCAGCTCCGGCAACCGCTGCCTCCTCAAATGTTGCTACCTCGGTGAGTACTGCAGTGGCGGCTTCCACCAAGTTCATGGCAAGGGCAGCACCTGTCCCCTCACCAAGGCGAAGGTTGAGATCAAGGAGTGGGCGGCAGCCAATTTTTTCATGCATGGCGCGGTGTCCTGGCTCCATGGATCTGTGGGCACAAATAATATAGTCACGAACGAAAGGCTCGATGGTAATAGCAATCAACGCTCCGGCAGTGGAAATAAAACCATCCACAACCACTGGTTTTTTATTGGCTGCGGCACCAATAATCAGCCCTGCAATACCACCAATCTCAAACCCTCCAACTTTCGCAAGAATATCAAGGCCGTTTTTCGGATTCGGTTTGTTCCGTTCGAGGATTTTTCCAAGAACCTTCAGTTTATGCTTAAGCTGGTCATCATCAAGTCCAGTGCCACGACCAGTCAGCTCCTGAAGAGGCTTACCGGTGATAATCGCGGCAATGGCAGTTGATGGCGTAGTGTTTCCAATCCCCATATCCCCGGTTCCAAAGATATCAATACGCCCAGACAGATCATTAGCGACATCAATACCAGATTCTACTGCACGGGTAGCCATGGCCAGACTCATTGCCGGACCCTCTGCAATGTTATCAGTACCAAGACCTACTTTTTTATTAATGATCTTACCTGCATCAGCCAGGTTCGTTAAATCAGCAGCAACACCCATATCGACGACAACAACCTCTGCCCCGGCCTGTCGTGCAAGTGCGTTGATTCCTGCTCCACCATTGACAAAGTTGTAAACCATTTGCGGTGTAACTTCTTGAGGGAACTTACTCACTCCTTCAACCACCACCCCATGATCACCGGCCATAGTCACAATTGCCTTTCTTGAGACATCAGGCGTCATCGATCGTGTCATTCCGGCAAGATCAATACCTAAATCCATCAAATCTCCCAGAGACCAGTGAGGAAGAGCCAGTTGGTCCAGCCGCTCTTGGGCCTGGTTTCTGAAATCATTATCCTGGGGGAAAATTGCCTTCAGGGTACGTTGCAGCAAACTCATAATATATTCTCTTTTTTTATTTTTCTTGTAACTGTCCCTTAAGAAACAGCGGTAACCCACAACTCACAAAAACAGCTTCCTGCGCCGATGCCACAACAATTCTGTTACTCCTTCCGACAAGATCGCAATATTTCCTTGCTGCAGCATTATCAGGAACAACACCAAGCCCGACTTCATTGCTGACACAGATCACAGTGCCCTGAAATGAACCTACCGCTTCAACAAATTCAGTGGTTCGAAGTTGCATCTCATCCTCCCCAAACGAATACCCCATTTTTTCAGCCACATACAAGAGATTATTAATCCATAAGGTGAGGCAATCCACAAGGCAAACAGAACCGGGGGCAAGTCGTTTGATGGCCGCCACAAGATCTATTTCCTCTTCAATAGTGCTCCACATTCCATTCTGACGCTCAAGCTTGTGACGGGTAATTCTATCTGCCATTTCCAGATCAACAACAGGACAGGTGGCGACAAAAGTATGTGGTCCCGGTAACATTTCAGCACGATTCAGTGCGTAATCACTCTTACCGCTCCTCGCCCCCCCAGTAACAAAAATAAGATAGGCCATTTTTCCGGTTACACTCCAAGGTTCAATCCGGTGAGTACCGCACCATCAGTAAAGAGATCGAGGGTGCAGAAAGTTCCTTTCTTCACCCTGAAAAGCAGGTAGGAAGAAGGTTCAAGTTTTAAAAAATAGCAGATAAGTGCCCTGATAACACCACCGTGGGCAACAACTATCACATCATCCACGGTAGCGCTTGAAAGCCGATCCCCCACCCTGTTTACCCGATGAATAAAGTCCCCGATGTTCTCCCCTCCGGGAAAACTGAAATCAAAAGACCAGTCTGCCCACTGCTCGACAAGGGTTGGATCAGCAGTAACTATTTCCTGAAAACTCTTTCCTTCCCAGCGTCCAAAGTCAATTTCACGAAGGTCATCATCAACCTCCTGGCAAATCGAACTGAATAGAATATCAGTACTTTGCCTGCACCTCAGCATGGGGCTGGTAAAAACTGCGCGGGGAGAGACATCTGTAAAGTGTTTACTCAGTACTGCTATCTGCTGCCGTCCTTCCAGGGAGAGCGGAACATCAAGCGCCCCGACATACCTTCCTGGGTATCCGGTTTTACCGTGACGGACCAGAGTCAGTCGCTTGGTCATGCCTGCTGGTCTAATGTATATTTATCTTTATAGCCTCTGGGAGTTATCATGTAACCATTCCATGAAAAAGTGGTGGAGTTCCCGATTATCACGGTGGACTGCATGTTGATATCTTCATCAAGCATTTTCTCAAGTGTGGTGAGACGAATAACTTCATTTTCCCGGCTGGCAGCCGTCACGATTCCAACAGGTGTTTCCGGATTTCGTGAAGAAAGAAAAATTTTACATGCTTCAACAATATGTTCGGTACGTTTTTTGGATTTAGGATTGTAGAGTGCTACAACAAAGTCAGCATCTGCCGCAGCCTGAAGCCGTTTCACAATAACTTGCCAGGGAGTAAGCAGATCCGAAAGACTGATTGCAGCAAAATCATGCATCAAAGGAGCACCCAGGCGAGCAGCACAGCCATTAACAGCTGCGATTCCCGGAATGACATCAATTTTAACCTTGCTTTCACGCCTGGCAGCCATTTCAAGGATCAGCCCTGCCATGGCATAAATTCCAGGATCGCCACCTGACACCAGGGCTACATGTCTACCACTCTCGGCAATCTCAAAAGAATTCCTGCAGCGATCCACTTCCTGCATCATGGCGGAGCTGATAACTTCTTTCCCTTTAAGAAGTTCAGGTATCAGATCAAGGTATGTTTTGTAGCCAATAATAACCTCTGCAACAGAGAGAGCCTTTACTGCCTGAGGCGTCATGTTATCCGTACTGCCAATACCTATTCCCACCACTGAAATCAGACCACAAGACGGATCTGTTTCATGGCGACCGCTACTGTCACATCCTTCCATTTTCTTTTCCTTACTATGAGTTTACCTGGGCCATATTGACAGACTGATGCCAGCAGTGCAGCTGGTTCTGCCACTCCTTTAGCACCAGTGGCTGCAAAAACGATATCAGATGACGAAACATCATCCACACTGTTCAACTCTTCCTTGGTATAAAATTGTACTGTTTTCCCTTTCGATGACACAAAATCAAGCATCCCCTGTTCGTCATTTTTGATATCTATGGACGCATATCCTACGATGGATTGCAGGCTGAGGCCACTGTCAACAAAGAGTTCGGTGACCGCATCCTCAAAGTCCCGGGCTCCTGTCCCCCTGTTGCATCCCAGTCCAACCAGAAGCACAGGTGGGCGTAATACCAGAGCTGAAGCCGTTGTTGGGAACGGTACATGCGTTACTATTACATCAGCTTTTTCCGGATCTGAGACTATATTGAAATCCTTGGGAACACTGGCAAAGGAACAACTTGAAAAAACATTGAGCACCCCGGTATTCACAAGTTTCGCAGATTTTTCTGTCAACTTGCCTGGATCAGCAACTGCAAGCCCATTTCTCACGGCCCAGAGGTCAAGGGCTGTGTGCCCGGTGACATCCGAAGCTGTGGTTATTACAGCCTGGGCTCCCAGTTGTTCTGCCAGCTGTTTCGTCAAAAGATTTCCACCACCCATATGCCCGGAGAGCAGGCTGATAACAAAACGTCCTTTTTCATCAAGAACGACAACGCAAGGGTCTTTTTTTTTGTCCTTGCACAATTTGCCAATACACCTGACCACAATGCCGGTTGCCATTATACAGACAATGGCGTCCACTTCCTGCCAGAGTTTCTGAAACTTTTTTGCCACGGCCAGATCCTCTGTATCCACGAAACTATCACTCTGCAAGTCTGCAATTTTATTCGCGAGTTTTTCCCCACCTTTTGTCAATGCTAATATGGCTGTCTTCATTGCTCTGTATTTTTTTTATTTGGCTGGCAGGCAAGCCGTTTCAGTCATAATTACAAGGTTACAAACATGCTGGGAAAAAAGAGAAATTAGCACAAGGACCTTACGAATGCAAGACAGCTGTCACAATGAAAACCAAACGTAAAAAAAATAAAAAATTTACATTCTTATCGATTACCAATAAGATGCAGAGGCTTGTAACGGTTCCGTGTGCATTCCAATGATGACCGTCACGGTTTCCGGTAGCACCAAAAAAGGGCCAGGCTGCGCCAGCATCTTCAACCCCCTCTTAAACTCATTCTCGAGGTTCTTCGCATGGCCACAAAAATTCTTATTGTCGATGATGAACCCTTTAATGTCAAGCTCATTGAAGAAATTTTAGAGTATGAGAGCGAGTTCCAGTATATATCCACCACTAACGGAAAAGACGCCCTCAGTCTGATGAGTTCCTATAACCCTGACATTGTAATACTTGACATAATGATGCCGGGAATCAACGGCTATGAGGTGTGCAAAAAAATAAAAAATGATAAAAAATATAAATTCGCAAAAGTTCTCATGGTAAGCGGTAAGGCGATGATAGAAGAACGCCTGGAAGGATATGAAGCAGGTGCCGACGACTATATCACTAAACCCTTTGTGGATGACGAATTACTTGCAAAGCTGAAAGTTTTTTCAAAACTAAAAAAAACTGAAGAGATCGATGAGCTCAAAACTACCATTCTGCATCTGTTCTCCCATGAAACAAAAACCCCCCTCAATGGCATTCTTCTCGGAAGCCAACTGATCCTCGACACCCCTGCAATCCCTGAAAAGGTGGCAGAATATGCCAAACTCATCAAAATTTCCGGGGAACGAATTCATGAACTCGTTCGTAAAATACTCCTGCTCTCCAGCCTCAAAACCAACAGGACCCTGAATAGAAGCTGTCGGTCTGTCAAGAAATATCTCAATGAAACCATTGCTTTGATAAAAACAAATCGTCAAATCTGCTGTGATATAGCATTACAATGCCCTGAAGATTTCACTCTGAACCTTGACTGGAGACTTTTTAATGAGGTTTTTTGTACAGTACTTGACAACGGCATCAGGTTCTCCCCTAACGACAAACCGCTCCAGATCACTGCAGCAGTTGATAACTCCGTGGCCACCTTCACCGTTACCGATCACGGAACAGGAATTGATAAGGAAGTTATTGATAAGATTTTTGATGAGTTTCATTCTCAGCATATCGATAATCACACCAAAGGAACCGCCCTCAGCCTTGCCATCAGCCGTGAGATTATGAGATTGCACAATGGTAAAATATGGGCCCAAAGCACACCGGGCCAGGGGGCAACTTTTATATTAACTCTCCCGGCGGAACCTGCAGACACTGTCACTTGAGTGATCCAATCACTCTTCACTTGTCTTCTAAAGAGCCAATATGTTTTTTAAATACGAACAGAAACGTTATCGACAGGAACTCAGTCAATATTTTAATGATGAGGAAATCACCGCGATCATCAACCAGGCACTCATAGACCTGAAAAATCGTAACATAACAGGAGTGCTTATAGTTCCCCTTGCCTACCTTGTGGGTGGATTTGCCACTGATTATGCGTCCCAGCATCAGTTTCTTTATTCCTTTCTGGGCACCCTGCTTGTCATAGCCATGATGCTTCGAACAGTAACCATCAGATCATTTTCCAAAAATACAGATTCTGAAAACAGTGTGCGGATCCCGGTATTTTTCTGGTCAAATCTCCTTGTGGCTGTTGTCTGGGGTCTTTTTTCCGGAACGGCTGTTCTTTTTTATCATGACTCCCTTTCAATAACACTGATCATCATCCTATTAGCTGGAATCAGCGGTGGCTCCATAGCCAGTTACTGCATTTGGAAACTTCTGTGCTACTCATACCTTCTCACCATTCTCCTACCTGCAGTTGTAGTCGAATTTTACGTTGGAAACAGCGTCACCATTCCAGTTGGTGTGGCTATCAGTTTCTTTCTTGTCTTCAACCTAGTGCAGGCAAAACTATGGTACAAACACTACTGGGCATCCATCATCAACACCTTTCTGGTAAAAAAGAATGCCTTGGAGCTGAGCAAACTCAACACTAAGCTGACCAACGAAATAGCAGATCATAAGGAAACTGCTAAGAAAATTGCAATCAGTCGTAAAAAACTCGAAGACATTTACAACTCGGCTCACGATGGCATACTTATTTTCGCACTGAACGGTGAGGTTATTGACACAAATAACACCATGCTGGAAATGTTTGACGTCAGTCGCGATACTGCCCTGCAGTTTAATATTCATCACTGCTTCGACTCCAAATCCAATAGAGATATTGATCTGCAATCTATCTGGCACAAAGCACTGGACGGTAAGGATCAGGAATTCAGATGGAACACTTACATTCAAAATGACGATTCAATATCCACCGTTCAAGTCAACCTGAGAAAAAGCTTATGGGGTGAAGATTACATTATTATCGCCACCATTCGTGATATCACACTCCAGGTTGAAGCTATGGAGGCAACCATTGCAGCAAACCATGCAAAGTCTGAATTCCTGGCCAACATGTCCCATGAGCTGCGAACTCCAATGCATGGGGTCCTTGGATACGCAAGACTCGGTATGAAGCGCTCCGAAACCCTCCCCCGTGAAAAGCTGAATGAATACTTTTTTATAATTCGTGAGTCTGGGTTACGGTTAATGCGTATGCTCAATAACGTCCTGGATTTTTCTAAGCTGGAGGTGGGCAAGATGCGGTACAACATGAACCGTAATGATCTGCTCCCCAGAATCCACCAGGTTATCACCGAGTTTACCCCTAATGCAGATGAAAAAAACCTTCATTTTGCGTTAGACTGCCAGCAAAACAAGGTCGTCACCTACTGTGATCATGAAAAAATTTCTCAGGTTCTGCGCAACCTTCTCTTTAATGCTGTGAAATTCAGTTACGAAGACACTACAATTACTATCAGTTGCCACGAAACCACAGATCACAACGGGGGGCAGTTGCAGTTGTTCAGTGTTTCTAATGTCGGGGTATTGATTCCCGAGAAGGAGCTGAATATTATCTTTGAAAAGTTTATTCAGTCTTCAGCCACCAACACCGGTGCTGGCAGCACCGGACTCGGGCTGGCGATTTCCAAACAGATAATTCTGGATCATAAAGGCAAAATATGGGCCGAAAACGGATCAGAGAACACCGTTACATTCTCCTTCTCACTGCCCATGGCCGAAAACGATATATGATGACGTCGTAAAGACTCTTCACCTTCTTCGTTGTAGGCCCCGTAAGGAAGTGCCCTTGGGGTACTTTTTTTGTTTAATTGCAACCGACCCTCCAGCCGACATCAAACAAAGAAACAACTAGGTCGTTACTGTTTTCGAAGTCTTTTTATTTCTTTATATAGTTCCGTGGAGATACCTTGAGCTTCAACAAGCTCTTTCGGGGAGAGCCTAGTCTCAAGAAAGCGCCTAGCCACCCCACCACTACTGTTTCCATTTGATGCGGCAAGGCTGAACCAGGCATAGGCCCTGACCATATCAACTGTCTCCACACCATTCCCGGTATACCAGAGTATCCCCATATTATACTGAGCCAGGGGATACCCGTTTCTGGCAGCAGTTTCAAACCAGTCACGTGCTTTTTCATAATCTTTTTCAACAAGATTACCGGTAAAATACAAAAAGCCAAGTTCACTCTGAGCCTCAACATCACCACGTTTAGCCGCTTTTTCATACCAATGCAGAGCCTGATCGTAATTTTGTGGTACATTTTGACCAGTCATGAAAAACTCAGCAAGGATTCGCTCCGATTCCTTGGAACTTCTTCCATTAATCGCTGCATTGTAGAGCCATTTAAAAGCCTCAGCTCCGTTGGTTTGTGTGCCAAGCCCGCGCATATACATACCACCAGCTATGAACATGGCGTCAACATCTCCTTTTTCCGCAGCTTTCAAATAGAGACCCAGGGCCTTACGCATATTTTTTTCAACTCCGGTTCCGTAATAATACTTTCGGGCTAGCGACATATATGTTTCAGCGGCTGCAACATAACTTACCGGGTTCAATATTGACAGAAACACAGAAAGAACCAAAGTAACAGCAAGGTGTTTCACGGAAAGATACCTCATCGGAAAATACCCACACAGGAGATTAATGAATAAGGAACTGGATAAATGCATTGCTTCACTACAAGTATCTTTTTTTTAGCATGCCTGAGCGCAAAGCTAAAGTTTAAAATCATCGCGACAGAGTTCAAAAACCAGTGGTACTATGGATTTTTTTTTAGTATAGATACTATAATCGAGGTTGATTCAGTTACCCCCAAAGAAACTATTATTACTTATCAGGATTATTATGAATTTCTCTTTTCGAACAGTTAAGGTTGCAGTTCTGATGTTTCCCCTGCTTCTTGTCCCTTCAATGCTCCCTGCAGAAACGGTGAGTGTAAAAAAAGATAATGTTAATGTCAGGAGTGGCCCTGGAACAACGTACCCGGTAGCCATGGAATTGTTTAAAGGATACCCGTTAAAAGTAATAGAAAAAAAAGGCGACTGGTTGAAAATCAAAGATTTTGAAGAAGACAGTGGCTGGATATACTCCCCTCTTGTGTCTCCTGGTTCCACAGTTATTGTTAACGGCAAGAAATCCATTAACATGAGAGCAAAACCGGACACAACAGCCTCTATTGTCGCAACAGTTGACCGGGGTGTGGTGTTGACTAAACTTTCCACGCAGGGAAAATGGGTTAAAGTCCGCCACAGCCAAGGTACAACAGGATGGATATACCGGCCATTACTCTGGCCATAGACAAAGCCGACAAGGGGCCATGAACGGCTGACCGTATCCATGGCCTGTTGTTTCCGCTTAAGCAGCCCCACCAGTTCCCCAACTGTTTTTCTCATTTTTCATCACACTGGCCGTTTGGCAGTGGTTGTCCGCAAATGCTTCTCCCCTCTAATTCTTCATTGCTGTGAGAATTCTCACCAGCAAAACAACAACTCTCCACCCCACGAGGGTATTCCTCCAAGACAGCCGGGTGAACAGTTTGCCTTCACCTCGATTTAGCGAAACGGAATATGTTCCGATCAAAGAATACTCAACAATATTGGAAACAGATCGGTTCAGTTCACTTACTGATTTTCAGTATCGAATAGTTTTTTCTATGGGATAGCTTGCGCAAACAAGGTAGAGTGGCTATTTTTCAAAAACATATCTCAAATTGAGTAGTTTCATATAAATAATAAATCTTATAATCATGATCAGCATAGCCACATTAGGCCCTAAGGGATCAGACGGCTACAGAGCCGCACGTCAATACACCCCGGATGCACGACTCGTACTTTACAACCGTATCCCCGATATCGTTGCAGCATTCCTCAAGGAAGAGGTCGATTTTGCCTTTATACCAATATACAACACCCGCGAAGGGGATATTAAAGAATATTTCCGGCTGCAGCAGCTGCTGACAAGTGGTTACTGGGTTGACAACCTCGTCCTCCCCATTCACCTTTCCTTTGGCTGCCTCCAGCATGGTGGTGCTGCCTTTTCTCCTGTAAAAATTGTCGGCCGGGGCTCAGTCTTTAAGCAGTGTGAAGATTACATCAGCAGTAATTACCCTGAGGCAACACTGCTCACTGTTCCTGATATTGAAGCAGCAATGGATGACATCAAGGAACACAACCGTCTTGATTATGCCATTGTGGATTCCGAAGAGATGCTCCTGGAACATGATTTTATAATACGTGACCGAGAGATAGCTTCCCACAACAGAACTCGCTTTGCCATTCTTGGCGAGAACCTCAGCGGTTCCACAGGTTACGATGCCACCGCCATCATAACAAGACCGTTAAAAGACCGGGTTGGTATGCTGGTGGATATTCTTGGCGAATTCACCCGAAGAGGTATCAATATTCTGGATTTACGTTCAGAAAACGATATCAAGACCCAGAAGCTCCAGATTTATCTGGAAATTGAAGGTCATATCGGCAATGAGTTACTTCAGGAAGCACTTAAGTGTGTTGAAAAAGACATTATCCAGGAGGAAGGCAGCCTTCGACTTCTGGGGTCATTCCCCCGCGTAGATATGCGAGTTAAGAAGATTAAGTCTTTTGGATTTATCGGTACCGGTGACATGAGTAAATGGTTCGCAGATCGTCTTGAAAATGAAGGCTATCAAACAATCATGACTGGAAGATCTACCATTATGCCTCCCGAGGAAATGATCGAAAATGTTGATGTTGTGATGATCTGTGTTCCCATTTCAGTTACTGTTGCCACTATTGAACAATATGGCTCTCTACTCAAAGATGGTCAAGCCCTCATCCTCCTCGCTGGTGAATCCGAGCAAACTCTGCAGGCAGCAACAGAGGCTACCAGTAAAGGCGTCGAGTTGATGCTGGTTCATAATTTGTGGGGCCCTCAAGCCCAAAGTATGAAAGATAAAAACGCCAGCGTCGTCCGCACTCCAAGGTCCGGTTCTTTCTGTTCAGAGTTTGAAGCCTTTCTGTATAAACATGGTGCTGATATTTCCCACGACAGTCCGACTAAACACGACCTACTCATGGGGGTTGGTCAAAAACTGCCGACAACCATATCCACTGCCCTTGCCATGACCCTTAAACAGCACTCCATAGACTGTGCTGACATCGGTACCCACTCCACCCTCACCTCATTATATGGTATTCTTGCAATGGCCAGGATTCACAATCAAAACCCCAGAACCTATGCTGAAATAATGGCCACCGGGGGAGATGGCAGAAAAATTGTTCGAAGCTTTGCCAAGAATTTACTACAGGTTGTTGAGATTGCGGAAAAGCAGCAAATTTCCGAACTCTGTGATCTTATTGAAAGCAGTCGATCTCACCTTAGTCCTGAGTTTCTTGCCGAACACATGAAACGATCACGTGCTGTGGATACAGTACTGACAAGGTCGGGAAAATAACCTCATGAATCGTCTTAAATCTACCCCGGCCACCTCTGCATCAAAAACCCAAGGCTACTTCCCAAGAAAAGGGCTATTGCTACTACTTATTTCGTGCTGGCTGATATTCTTTTGGTATATTGGGGCAGGTGACAACAACTGAGGTACTGTTGTCCCCTGGTCTGAAGGGACGCAATGTGCGGTACCTGAGCGTTTTTAAAACAAATGATCTTCTTCACTTGAAGAATAAAAAATACTATCTTTACAAAGGAGTTATTCAATGTATATCCAAAACTTAAGCGTTCTTGAAGAAGAGCATACTTGCCCGGATTGTGGTGCGAGAATGGACTGCTGTGAAGCCCCTCCCGTTCATGTTGGTGATGGCCTTGGATGGGGATCTGAGGTACTCTTCATCTGTCTCAATGATGATTGTCCCACTTTTAAGGGAGGTTGGGATAAAGTTGATGTGAATTACGGCCATAAAGCCACATTTCGCAACATGCAACTTCCCGGGTCAACAGAGCAGAATGTGATGATGGTCGCGTCTAAGATTGCCTTTACCGGTTCCATCATTGACCCTGAGCAGATGAGGGGACAAAACGAACGTTACAAAAAAGAAAAGGATGCCATTGCTGCTCTTGACAGCTGTGTTGCCAGGAATGATATCAGTCCGGTGATGACACTGATACTCGATGAGGCTGCCAGTCCAGAAAGTCGCAAACGTGCCATTGATCTGTTAATAGAGTTCAATGACCTCTCCTGCATAGATGCCATCAGAAATCACAGCTTTCGTAAAACAGAATTTGAACAGAAATGTAATATGAAAATCAGTGAACTCTTGAAGATCAATTTCCTGAAAGAGTGCCCCTTTTGCGCAGAGCTTGTTAAATCACAGGCCAAGAAGTGCTTACACTGCAAAGCTGATATTTAAAGTCACAATTTCACAACCCGATAAAGAAGCTTTTACAAATTTCGGAATCCACGACAAAGTAGTGATTGTGGCAATATAACAGACTGAAACACAAAAAAAAATCAGTTATACGCTATATTTGAGAAAATCACTGCCAACATAGCCTGTTCTCTTTGAACCCATTGATATAGCTAACCATAATCAACATGTTCAAAAAGACCAGTTTGGGTAACCATCGAACGTTCGCGGATTACAGAAAGTGCTCTACCCGATATTCAAAATCGGCAATGAATTTTGTCCTTGCTAAAACTCCTGGCAAAGGGTATAAAAAACAGCGAATTTTCAGGCGGTGGGTGTAGCTCAGTTGGTGGTAGCACCTGGTTGTGGCCCAGGAGGTCGTGGGTTCAAGTCCCATCACTCACCCCATCATTCAAAAAGAGTTTCAGACAGAATGGTCTGAAATTCTTTTTTTTTTTTAATTATACCGAATTCCCATGAAAATAATACAAACAGCAATACTTCTTTTATCCTCTATCCTGCTTAGCAGTTGTTCAGCAAACAGGCTGACCTCAACCTGGAATGAGCCAACTTTTGTAAATACATCCCTCGCACCTGTCCTCGTGGTTGGTGTCTCAAAAGATGCGACCAAACGACATATTTACGAAGATACCTTTGTGGACAGCCTCAATGCTCTCAAAACAAAGGCAATTGCAAGTTACACTGCCTGCAAACAGTCAATTGAGCCAAACGAAGGCGCGTTGAGGGAGGTGGTAAAAAAAACAGGAGCACGAACTGTACTCATCACTCACATGGTTGGAGAAAATGAGAAGAACCACTACCAGCCAGCCCTTAACCAATATGGAAATCTTGGTTACTCACATACCGGGCTTTATCATTACTACCCCTTGATATACTCTTCTGTTTACACGCCAGGAAGCTATACCAGTACCACTAAAGTCACTCTGGAAACAAACCTTTACGACGTATCAACTGAAAAACTTATCTGGACAGCACGATCCGAATCGATTGATCCCGTCATGACACGAAAGTATTATCAGAAACTGATCGACCTGTTTTTGATAGATCTGAAAAAAAAGAATATTCTCAAGTAACTCATTCATAGAAAAGATACACTCATGACTTTTCACTGTAAGAATTACGATATAGTAGAAGACAGGTGCAAACGTCTTCATGGAGAGTGCGTTCCAGGAAGACGTGGCTGTGTTGTCGAAGGAAGAGTGGCGCTCAGCGAAGAGCTTGAAGAAAAGATCAAGGCCCTGGACAAGACAGTCTCAGAGGAGCTGCTGGAATCATTGAAGGAATAGCAGTTCTCTCTGCCCTCTATAAGATTACAAAATCCGCCACCTGCCTCCCTCTTCTTCTCTAGGGCCCTGTTGCAAACTCAACCGTTCTCGTTTCGTTTTTGTTTTTTTGCAAAATTGGCTGCTTCCATCCCGGCGACACATCCTTCTCCTACTGCCTTTGCCATCTGGTAAGGATGGCCGGTAATATCACCTGCCGCATATACTCCGGAGACATTTGTTTCTGTTTTTTTGTTGGTGTCAATATGGCTCATGGTATCAAGATCAAGTTGAATCCCGATTCCCAGCGCAAGTTCCATGGCGCCCTTTGCACCAAGCTCAACGAAAACACCGTCAAGACAAATATTGTCTCCATTTTCAAGCAACAGCTCCTCTACAGCCTCCCCACCCTTTATCTCTTCAACCCAGGTCTCATCAACAAGTTCAACTGTCGATTCCTTCAGTTTCTTGATCAACTCAGCTGAAGCCACAAGGTCCCTGGCAACAAGATACACTTTTGATGCATACCCAGTAAGGGTTATGGCACCATCAATGGCTGCACTGGCATTCCCAACAACTGCCACGGTTGCATTCCGATAAAAATTTGCGTCGCAATCAACACAGTATGAAACACCTTTCCCGAAAAATTCTTTTTCTCCAGGAACTTTAAGTTTCTTCCTGGCAGTCCCATTGGCAAAGATGATTGTCCTGCAGTGAACCGTTATTCCACTTTCCAGTTCAAGGGCAAAGCCCTGGTCCTCCTGATGTACTTGCAGCACATCATCTTCCATAACCGAAGCCCCAAAACGTTTTACCTGTCCCATACCAGCCACAAGGAGCTCCTCTCCTGTTTTGACACCTTCAATACAGGCATAATTTTCAACATGAGCCGAAAACAGTGCACTTCGTTCAATGCGCCCGAGAAGAAGAACATCACATTTTTTTCGTACCGCATGAATTGCTGCCTGGATACCAGCAGGGCCGGAACCAATAATAACCACATCTATTCTGTTACTCATTGTTCACTCCATGGAAAATTAAATTGTAAATGATGCATTAAACTTGAACTTTATATCAATTTGTCATAAATCTATTTGCCTTGCTGTGCAAACTTCACGTATTGTTTAAGAACAGGAACGCATTATAATCAGCCACTCTACATCAGTCAATCTGCCATTATGGAAACACAACTGCCAAGAATAGTAATAACAGGTGTTGGACTTGCTGCCCCAAACGCCGATAACCTTAAGACATACAGAGAAAAACTTCTTAATGGCATCAGTGAGATTACTGAAGTTGATCTGCGTTATTTTGGGAAAGCACCAGCCGGGATCTGTACATTCGAGGAAACCCGATACCGCAAGAAAAAAGAGAACAAAAGAGGAACCCGGGCCGGGTGTCTCGGTGTATATTGTGCCAATGAAGCTCTGGTCGATGCAGGTCTTGATATAGACCACTATCAGCGCTCCCGTATCGGTGTTTATGTGGGACTCACCGAGCATGGAACTGTTGAAACTGAGAATGAAGTCTATAACATCAGCCAGTATGATTACAATGTTGACTACTGGACCCACCACCACAACCCAAGAACTGTCCTGAACAATCCTGCCGGTGAGATCACCATGAATCTTGGGATCACTGGTCCCCACTATTCAATAGGCGCTGCATGTGCCGCCGGAAATGCCTCCCTTATTCAGGGCGTACAGATGATGCGCCTTGGCGAAGTGGATATGGCCCTGGCAGGTGGTATCTCAGAGTCCACCGGATCGTTTGGTATTTTTGCAAGTTTCCAGGCGCAGGGTGCTCTTGGCTCTGCTGATGATCCAAGAAAAGCCTGCCGGCCGTTTGACAATTCCCGAGACGGAATAGTTGTTTCTGAAGGTGCCTGTATTTATGTCCTGGAACGTCTTGAAAGTGCCCTTGCCAGAAATGCCAAAATCTATGCCGAGATTATCGGATACGGTATGAATTCCGACGCCAGAGATTATGTGCTCCCCTTCCATGAGCGGCAGGCAGAATGTATGGAACTTGCCATGAGGCGTGCAGAGATCACCCCAGGTGATGTTGATATCATCAACACTCACGCCACTGGGACCAAACAGGGTGATATTGAGGAATGTAAAGCCATTGAACAGGTCTTTGGAAAATCGGAAGAGACATATATCAACAACACAAAGTCCATCATTGGCCATGCAATGGGTGCAGCGGGAGTTCTGGAACTTGCCGGAAACCTGCCAGCGTTTAAAGATAATATGGTCCACCCAACCATCAACTGCAGTGACCTTGATCCAGCTTGTGACTTGCAAAATATGGTTTTTGATAACCCGGTTGAACTCGATTCAGTTGATATTATCCTCAATAATTCCTTTGGAATGGTGGGTATAAACTCTGTTATTATAGTGAAAAAGTTTCAGTAATCAGTAGGTTGCGAATAAAAGTTAACTTTTCAAAAAAAAATATAAAAAAATACTCCCGGTGTGGTATAGTGTGCATTTTGTCTAATCCGTAATACTCATTTTTTGTTTTTAACGTTGACATACCACAGGCCACGGCCGGAGATGCATATATGACCCGCGACGCTATAAAGAATCTTATCCTTGAAATCATAGAAGATATTGATGAAGATGCCGATTTTGACTCCCTTCAATCTGACAAACCACTACGAGATCAGCTTGACCTGGATTCTATGGATTTTCTTGATATTGTAATGGAACTTCGTAAGCGCCACAAGTTACAGATCCCTGAAGAAGACTACCCTGAACTGGCAACCCTTGACTCCTGCGTCAACTACCTGGAACCTCTTCTTGCTGATGCATAAAAGGTGCACACCCCACTATTAATTATCGGCGGCGGTCTTTCAGGACTTGCCGCCGCTCTCCGTTTTGCCCGTTTTATTCCCGATGTACTTCTCCTTGAGGGACACTCCCGTGTCGGTGGCCTGAATTCATATTATTACAGAAACAGTCGACTCTTTGAAACAGGGCTCCATGCCATTACAAACTACGCTGACCCAAAAGAGAAGAATGCCCCCCTGAACAGACTGCTGAGACAACTTAAAATCAAACGCAAGGAGCTGGCCCTTCACCAGCAGAACCAGTCAGAAATTCATTTTCTGGATAGACAGTCCCTGCTTTTTTCAAATGATTTCAATCTGCTTGAAGACGAAATCAACCAGAAATTCCCAGCCAGTTTTGCGGGATTCCAGAAACTACTCGCACTTATCACTGCGTACGATCCATTTAAGACCGAGTTTTTTATATCCGCAAAACAGGTTATCCAGCACCATCTCCAGGACAGTCTTCTAACAGACATGCTCCTCTGTCCACTCATGTATTATGGCTCTTCAATTGAAAATGACATGGATTTTGGCCAGTTTGTTATCATGTTCAGGGCGATTTTTCTGGAAGGCATGTTCCGACCAAGTGGTACTATAAAGGATCTTTTGGAGATTTTACTTACCCACTATAAAGGTTACGGAGGCCAAATCAGGACAAAAGCATCTGTTGCCAAAATCATTTATGATAACAAAACAGTCAAGGGGGTGGTCCTAGGGTCGGGTGAAGAGATCAGTTGTGACTATATGCTCACGACCATAGGTTCCGAGGAAACATTCAAGCTCCTTGGCAAACCATCCGGCATGAAGAAACTTCCAAGACTGGGTTTTGTTGAAACAATATTTGAGCTCCCTCCCAAAGCTGAGCTGGAACGCGCCCGGGATCGAACAATTATATTCTATAACAAAGCAAAAAAGTTTTCCTACCAGCAGCCACGCGAACTAATCGATGTCAATTCAGGTGTTATCTGCATGCCCCAGAACTTCCAGAATCTCCCTCCTACTTCCTTTACAGAGGTACGAACGACCCATCTTGCCTCATACAAGTTATGGAAGGAGTTAAAAAATGATCCTGACAGCTACAACAGGGCCAAGGAAAATGCGGCTCACTCCTCCCTTCCAGTTGCAGAGAAAATCCTTGGTAATTTCGCTCAAAACATAGTATATCGTGATACTTTCACACCACTGACAATAGAGCGTTTTACCGGTAAAAAAAACGGGGCAATATATGGGAATCCCGTGAAGATTAAAGATGGAAATATTGGCTTTGACAATCTCTTCCTTGCAGGAACAGACCAGGGCTTTCTAGGGATCGTTGGCTCCATGTTAAGCGGAGTATCTATCATCAATCAACATATCCTTCCCCGCCTTTAGTAAATCAATTTTAGATAAAATTTAGCATAACAAAACTCATTATGCCTGTTTCTTTTTCACAAGCTGCTGACAAATACGATGTGGTTATAATCGGATCAGGTCTTGGCGGCTTAACTTCTGCCAATCGACTTGCCTACTGTGGCTACAAAGTACTTCTCCTTGAATATCACCATCAACTTGGTGGCCTTGCCACCTGGTTTAAACGTAAGGGACACATCTTTGACGTTTCTCTTCACGGCTTCCCTTATGGCATGGTCAAAACCTGCAGGAAATACTGGAACAAGGAGATAATGAACTCCATTGTTCAGCTTAAAAACATCATTTTTGACAACCCCCAGTTTCACCTCAAAACCACTTTTGATCGTGTCGATTTCACGGAAAAACTAAACAAACAGTTTAAAATTCCGCAATCAACCATAGATGCCTTCTTTACCCGGGTTGCAGGTATGAATTTTTATGACGATCAATCCATGACTACCCGGGAACTGTTTCACGAGTTTTTTCCCGAAAGAAGCGATGTCCACAGACTTCTCATGGAACCAATCAGCTATGCCAACGGTTCAAGTCTTGATGACCCTGCCATTACCTATGGTATTGTGTTCTCAAACTTCATGAACAAAGGTGTGTTCACCTTTGAAGGTGGCACCGACAAGCTCATAGGGATGATGACCGCAGAGCTTGAAAAAAATGGGGTTACTATCTGCACCGGTGCGAAAGTTGACAGGATTGTTGTTGAAAAAGGTATCATTAGGGGTGTTGAATGTCAGGGAAAGATGATTTCTGCTGGAGCAGTCGTATCCAACTCAGGGATCACCAATACCATCCACAACCTCACCGATCGCGATTCGTTCTCTGATGAGTTTATCGAAAGAGCAGATAAAATTCGGGTAAACAACTCCTCATGCCAGGTCTATATGGGTATAAAAAAGGAAGAGAGAATTGACGATATTGGCGATCTCCTTTTCACCTCTACAGCTCCTGAATTTGACTCAACCGAACTGCTTGATTTCAAGACCAGGTCAAAAACCTTCTCTGTCTATTACCCCCAAACCCGTCCCGGCCACGATAGGTATACCATCGTCGCCTCAATGAATTCCCATTATGAGGACTGGGACAGTTTCACAGATGATGAGTACACTGCAGAAAAGGACAAACTTATCAAACGTACCCTTGCAGACCTTGAGCGGTATTATCCTGATGCCAGAGAGAGAATGGATTGGATTGAAGCAGCAACCCCTAGAACATTTAACAGATACACCCTTCATACCCGGGGTACATCTTTTGGTACCAAATTTGAGGGACTCGACATATCGCGTAATATTTTCAAGGAGGTTGGCGGATTATTTCACGTCGGATCTGTTGGTATCATCATGTCTGGTTGGCTCGGCGCTATTAACTACGGTGTAATTGTCTCAAATGACGTTGATGCCTACATGAGAAGCAGAGAATAATTATGACTGATTTTAAAGGACAGACTGTAGTGGTGAGCGGTGCAAGCAGAGGTATAGGAAAAGCGATAAGCCTTGCCTTCCTTGAACAGGGAGCCACGGTTATTGGTGTTTACGCCGGTAACCACGCTGCTGCAGAGCGTTTTCTTGAAGAATGTGGGATGTTCAAAGGGAGATTGCAATTACAGCAATGTGATATATCAGATGCGACCCAGGTTAGCACCCTCTTTCAGAAAATAGAAGTGGAATTTGACACCATTGATGTGTTGATAAACAATGCCGGGGTCCGACAAGACAAACTTCTGGCCCTTATGGACGACAAGAGTTGGCAGAAGGTCATAGACATCAATCTCACCGGAACCTTTAACATGTGTCGCAGTGCTGTACTACTAATGATGAAACAGAAATATGGCAGGATCGTTAACATCACATCCCCTGTTGCAACCATCGGGTTTACTGGACAAACCAACTACGGTGCATCCAAAGCCGGCCAGATAGGGTTGACTCGCAGCCTGTGCAAGGAAACAGCACGTAAAAAGATTACAGTAAACTGTGTCTCACCTGGATTTATTGACACCGAACTCATTGACGACCTCAGCCCGGAACAGGTCAAGGAGTACAAAAAAATTGTTCCCATGCGTCGCTTTGGTAAGGTTAATGAAATAGCTGATGCTGTGTTGTTCCTTGCCTCTAAAAAAGCTTCATATATTACAGGAACCGTACTTGACGTGAATGGAGGATTGTAAACTGGTGACTCAACAAATAGAGATTACTGACCTTATTCCCCATCGCCATCCGTTTCTATGGGTGGACACCATAGTTTCTCATAATACAGAGACACTTATCACCGAAAAACTGATTCCTGAGGATCTTGAGGTCTTCAAGGGGCACTACCCAGACCATCCCATTCTCCCAGGTGTTCTTCTCTGTGAATCCCTCTTTCAGACTGGTGCGCTCTTTATCGCCTTGCAAATGAAGGATCAGGAAGCCGCACCCTCCGGGGTGCCAGTGTTGACCCGTGTTGAAGGGGTCAAATTTAAAAGGCCCGTCGGTCCTGGAGACACTATTCAAATGAAGGTAAGCCTTACAGAAAAACTTGGTAATGCCTGGTTTTTAAAAGGAAGCCTGCGGCTCCATGGCAAGGTTGCGGTACAGGCCAGTTTTGCCTGCACCCTGGCCGATATACCATGATTGTCCTGGAAACCAGAGAGCTCCTTCTGCGATATGTTCTTTTATGACAATCTCGTAAAAAGGTCAATTGATAGACGGCTAAGTAAAAAACTTCACTTACTTCGCTGTGCACCTACAGGAAATATATAGGGGGTGTACCTGAAGTCTTTTTACTCAGCCATCGGTTATCTTAGTTTTTTTTTTACAGGACTTGCATATATCAATAAACTTCCTGATTACCACCGAATCTCAGTTTATACCGGTATTAGATGTATGATCCCATTCCATCATGGGCGATAAATAGCCAGGTTTTATACAGTTATCTCCCACAGGACTGGGCTCCTACAATGGCAATTTGTTGCTACCTGAGCTTTAGCAATAACCATTATAAACTTTGTAAACTGACCGAATATTGACCTTTGAAGAAAGGTATTATATACAATGAGAAACCTTTTGTTTTTCTTTTTTATCACCTGACAGGAATACTACAGTGCAACTCTCAATTTCCAACATGATCATGCAGGCCGGCCCCATGGGGAAAATGGTCATGCTCACTCTTTTACTCTTTTCACTGGCATCCTGGTCTATCATTTTTATGAAGAGCAGGATGTATAAAAAAGCAATGAATGAAACAAGTGATTTTCTGGATGCCTTCTGGTCATCAAAAACGTTGAATGACGCCAACGATGCTGCTGAACAATTTCCATTGAGTCCTGAAGCCGCTGTTTTTCAGGCAGGATTCTCAGAACTCCAAAAAATCAACCAGATACGAAATAAAGGTGATGAGAACAGAGGCAACGAACCCCTAGAGATGCAGTTGGCCACCATGGATAACCTGAAACGCTCCATCAGAAAGGCAGAATCTCTTGAAATTTCTAATCTTGGGAAATCTCTTTCGTTTCTCGCAACCACAGGATCTGCAACACCGTTTATTGGACTTTTTGGTACGGTCTGGGGAATAATGGCATCTTTTCATGATATAGGTATGCGCGGTTCTGCGTCCCTGGCAGTTGTTGCCCCTGGAATTTCAGAGGCCCTGGTTGCAACAGCAGCTGGTCTTGCCGTGGCTATCCCTGCCGTTATTGCCTACAACTTCTTTGCAAACCAGCTTGGCGAAATTGAAAGTGAAATGCAGAATTTTTCAACTGACTTCCTTAACCTTGTTGAACGTGACCTGTTAAGCCGGGTATAGGATTAATATCATGGGATTTAACACCAGCAAAAGAGGAGGCCTTGTATCAGACATCAACGTCACACCACTGGTTGATGTAATGCTTGTACTCCTCATAATATTCATGGTAACAGCACCCATGATGACCCAGGGCCTTGAAGTTGACCTTCCTGAAACCACAGCAAAATCTATCCGGCAAAAGGAAGAACCTGTCATTGTAACCCTTGATAAAAATGGTAAAATAATGCTTGGTAAAATTGAGGTGAGCCAGGCTATGTTTCGGCAGCAACTCGAACAGCACTATGGCACGAACAAAGATCAACCCATCTTTCTAAAAGCTGACAAGAATGTAGCGTATGGGGTAGTGGTCTCCCTGATGGCTGATATCAAAGCAGCAGGTTTTGAAAAGCTTGGGATGATCACTGAGCCTAAAGTGGACCCACGCTGATTGTGGCTGGAGAATATAGGATTATCCCTGTGGCAGCAAACTGGAAAATTCCCTTTTTTATAGCTCTTACTGTTCACATAAGTGTTATCGGCTCTACTATACTTGCCCCTAAGTTTCTTCCCAAAAAAGCCATATTCCCCGAATTTGTTATAGTGGATTTAATTAATGTTACCGCTCCCACTCCACCAGCCCCCCCACCGGCCCCGAAAGTGGAGACCAATATTACTACCCGGAAACTAAAAAATATCACCCCTGTTGAAGATGTTCCCGCAGTATCCGATCCTGTTGCCGCAGAAACCGTTGAGCCTGTCAAAGCGATTTCCATCAAACCGTTAAAAAGAAAGAAAAAGAAAAAAATAGTTAATACCAAACTGGCGCAGCAAAAAAGAACAGCAGAAGGAGCCAGAGAAAGACAGAAACTGGAATTAAAACGTCAGCAACTTCTCGCTGAAGCAAAACACCAGAAAGCCCTCGCAGATGCAGAACAACAGGCTGCCAACGAGGCTGTTCAGGCACTAAAACAGATGCTCCTTGCCGATGCTGCAGTAAATAGCAGCTCCACAAGAACAGCCCCCCCCCCGCGCACAGGATCTGCGAGCAGTCTTGTGGAAAATCAGTATCGTGCCACCATTGGTAGTAAATTCATGGCATCCTGGTCCCTGCCTGACGCTAAACTGCTGAATCCTGATCTTTTAGCAAATGTCATTATCAGGATTTCCAAAAATGGCCAGATTATCAGCCATAGATTTGAAAAACGCTCGGGAGACAGGGTATTTGATCAATTTGTTATCAGAGCAATTCAGGAAGCAAACCCACTTCCTCCCATTCCTGCAGCCATGCAAATGTCTCAATACTCCATTGGACTCCGATTCAGGCCCGGTTCCATTCAATAAACATTCTCAGGAATCCACTTAAAAAGGTTGACTGTAAGGCTCAAGCTCTTATAATCTATACCTGCATTGAGACTACTAATGTTTTTGTGAATTTGGCCTCTCAACCAATTGATATATATATTCACAAAACACATTACAACTCATAAGAAAAAAAATACAATCGCCACCTTGTCGGGGGCATCCACTGGTATTGAACAAGAAATCCATTTTTGACGTTTGAATAGAATTCACTCTTCACTGCTGTCCCAACGTTCTTTATAGTAGACAGCGTAACTTGTTAATTTATTAAACTATTGACGACAAAATGCCTGTTTTCGACTTGAAATTAGACTATCCTCAAAATTTACCAAATTTTGAGCGA
>JALSMA010000084.1 GCA_026988015.1 Desulfobulbaceae bacterium
ACTCAAAAAGACTCTTGGATTTGTACAATTGGCCCTTTTGGTAAAAATATTGGCTAAATTTACGGACTGGCTCATGTCAGTAAAATCCATTCAGCTTGTAGCTGGATGACTTATTGAGGAAGCTCTAATTATATTTTCTTTGTAAGGGTGGTGTGTTTGCGAATCTGTAAGGAAAATAAACGGAATCAAAGGTCTTGGGGAACAACGCTAGGGACTGCCCGCCACGATGTGTGGGAGGGATTGGCATGGTATCCCAAGTGTCTTACATTATGATTGCTTATGTGTTTGGATAACTCGGGCGGGAGCTCAGGAAAAGACATCCGAGGGAAAAATATAGAACTGATATGTGCCAGATTATCGTGAATTATTTCTCAGTTCTCTTCTGCGCAGGGTTTCGTAGATAACAGCACCGGTAAGTGTGAACAGTATAAATATAAAAGATAAGGCATTCATGGCGGGACTTATAAATGAGCGTAATTTACTTCCGATATAAATGGGTAGTGTCTGCTCAAATCCAATGGCGAAAAGGGTGGTATTGTAATTGTCAAAGGATTGCATAAACGCAAGAGCTGCTGCTGAAATCAGAGCCGGGCTGAGAAACGGTAGGGTTATCTTGTAAAAAACCTGCCAGTGTGTTGCACCAAGATCAAATGCCGCATCTTCCTGTATTCTGTCAAAGCGCTGCGATCTTGCCATGATGAGTAACATGGAGTAGCCGCTGATAAAGGAAGCCTGAGCCATGATAGTTGTGAAAAGCCCACCTGATAACTGAAATGCCCTGTCCCAGAATAAGAACGTGGAAATACCAATGATAATACCGGGCAGGAGAAGGGGCGAGACAAGCACTGCATAAAGTCCGTCACGGTACTTAAACTGGAGCCTGGTTAACAACAAGGAGGCACTGAGGCCAATGGGCACAGATATGATAACCACAAAAAATGCGACAATAAAACTGTTAATAAGACTGCCCCACATTTGATTGTCAGCCAGCAGCACACCAAACCATTTTAATGTAAATCCTTGCCATGGGCTTACCTGGGGCACAGTGCTGCTGTTAAAGGCAACAAGGGACATGAAAACCAGAGGCATAAGCAGGTAAATAAAGAACAGGATCAGGTAACCGCCTGTGACCACCCGTAGAACAACACTTGAAGGTCTCATTTTGCAATCTCTTTCAGGTTGACTTTGAAAATTTTCAGCATGGCAAAAATAAAAGCAAGACATAGAACCGTAAGAACCATGGCATAGGCTGCGCCTTGGTTCCAGTTCGCACACTCAAAATTTGTATAGATAATCTGCGAAAACCAGAAGCTGCTGGGGCTTCCGAGAAGCTGAGGGGCGGCAATAGAACCTGCTGCCAGCATAAAAGTCATAATACAACCAACTGCTATACCTGGTTTGCAGTGTGGAATGACAATTCGTTTATGGATTTGAAACCTGGAGGCTCCAAGGTCGTGAGCGGCATCAATCTGGTTTCTATCAAGGCTTTCCATCGCGTTGTAGAGGGGGAAAACCATAAACAGAATGTAAGCGTAGACCATTCCCAAAAGAACGGCTCCGTTACCGGCCCGAAAATTTATAGGATCGGAAGCCACATTCATGGCCAGCAGTAGTTGATTCAGGACACCAGTGTCGGCAAGGATTAATTGCCAGGCAAATATTCTCAGTAGTTCATTGATCCAATAGGGAATCACGAGTCCAATAAGGATAAGGCTGAACCGTGTTCCTCTAGCTACTTTAGCCAGGTAAAATGCAATGGGGTAACAGACAATGAGTGCTGTGATGGTGACAAGTACGCTGGACCATATTGTTTTGATAAATATAGCTCTGTGGAACTCGTTGGTGAAAAGAACGATGTAGTTTTTCAGGGTGTAGATATCGTCAGGTCCACCTATTTTGTTTAAAGGCAAAAATGGACGAAAGGAGAAGTCGATCATTATTAATTGAGGCAAAATGATCATACCGAACAACCAGAAAGCAATGCTACCCGTAATAATTAAAGATCCTGCAATACCGAAATTTTTACTTAGATTCGGTATGAGTTTATGCATGTCCGTATCCTCTACCCGCAAGAAGCCTGGTATTATGCTGGCCAAAAGACACATCTATCTCAGAATCGATTGCAGGGAAAAGTGCAGAGCCATCATTATGTGTGCGCATGAACAAAGTATCCTCTCCACCAGCATCCAGTGTTATAGTGACGAAAGCACCTTCAAAACTGATGTTTTTAACTCTGCAAGTGATTATGTTTTTCGAGTTTTCAGAAGATCCGGCGACAGAAATAACTTCAGGCCGGACAAAGGCAAATGCCTGTTGTCCAGAGCTCAGTTGTTGTGGATTGAGACCTTTAATTAACCCAAATGATGTTTCAACAACGGCATGTCCATTTTTAATGGTCTTCACTGTGGCCTTTATCTTGTTGTTCTTTCCTACGAAATCAGCTACGAAAGCTGTTCTCGGGTTATTGTATAGATGGTCGGCCGTTGCAATTTGTTCTATGGTCCCATCGGATGCCATCACTCCAATTCTGTCGGACATTGTGAGTGCCTCGCCTTGGTCGTGGGTGATATAAATGAAGGTGACTCCTGTACGTTTATTGATTTGTCGCAGTTCAGTTCGCATATGTTGTCGTAATTTCAGGTCAAGAGCGGATAGTGGCTCGTCAAGCAGGAGTACAGAAGGTTCGACTGCAAGACCTCTTGCAATGGCAACACGCTGCCTTTGGCCGCCGGACAAGTCGTTGACTTTTTTGTTTTCTACGCCCGGTAAATCGACGAGCTCGAGCAGCTCCCCGGCCTTTTTTCTTCGTTCAGCGAGAGAAGCCCCTCTCATTTCCAGGCCAAATCCTATATTCTCTGCAACTGTCATCAGGGGAAACAGGGCAAGGTTCTGAAAAATCATGGCTGTGGGACGCTTGTTGGGGCCGATGCCGCGCATATCTTTGCCCCCAATCAGGATTTTGCCGTCTGTGGGATCAAGGAACCCGGACACAAGGCGCAGAATAGTGGTCTTTCCGCAGCCGGATGGGCCCAGGAAACTGAAAAATTCACCAGCTTTGATATGTACGTTTATTCCTTTAATGGCGGGTTTGGCAGAACCCTCGTACATCATGCCTACATCAATGATTTCTATATCCTGCCCTGGGTATTGATTCATGTGAGTTTCTCCTTTTAGCAGAACCTTCTTGAATAGAAGGTTCTGCTGATTAATTATGGCCGGATATGCTTCAGGATTAAGGCTTCTTATGCCGCCTGAAACTTATCTCTGTATTCAGTACGTGCAGGCACAAACCAGGAAGGTTCTGCCACATACCACCACAGGTTGTCCAATGCGTCCTCAGGATATGCCTCAGAAAATCCTTTTTTTGTCGCGTCGTCCAGCAGATCAGAAACTCCCTTAACCACACTGTTGTAGCCTGTGGATTTTGCCATAATGGCACCAGCCTCAGCAGTGTAGGCCCAGTTGATAAAGGCATAGGCCTGTTCAAGGTTTCTAGCATTTTTAACAATAGCCATGGAATCAACCCATGTCATAGCCCCTTCTTTGGGTGCCATAAAAGATACTGGCTTCCCTTCCTTTTTCAATGTCAGGATAGGACCATCCCATGTCTGGCCAATAATGCATCCATTTTGAAGAAATGCGACCTGAAGATCCTGGGCGTTGTTCCAGAACATTTTGATGCTTTTTTTTCTCTCCACAAGAAACTTGAATATTTCATCGTATATTTTCCGCATTTGCTCTTCTGACTTGTAGGTGTCCAGCATTCGATTTGAAGGAACTTTTCCAATTGCATCAAGGTACAAACCGGCTCCGATAAATACAGAATGTGGTCTACAGGTGATCTTTCCAGCAAATTGTGGTTCCCACATGGTATTGTAGGAGAGCTCTCCGTATTTAAAATCTAATTGATCTGTGTTCCAGGCACATGCTTCTGTTCCCCAGTCATATGGCAGACCGACACGTTTTCCACGAACAATTCCGCCCTGTTTCCCGGATCCTTCCTGAAACGATTTTTCCACATTGTTGAAGTTGGGAATTTTGCTCTCGTCAATCTCTCTGTAAAGATCAAAATCCATGTGCAGTGGGATTTCTGTCAATGATGGCTGTGCGAGGTCGAAACCCTTGGCACGAGCTGCACGGAGTTTGTTCATGCACTCCTGGTTGCTGCTGTAGTTGGTCAATTTCACCTTGATTCCGGTAGCTTTCTCAAACCCTGCGATCACCTCAGGTTTGGAATAGTCCGGCCATGTGAACAAACGCAATTCACCAGATGAGGAACGTGCGTCTTTAATAAACCATGGACCCACACTTGCTGTTGCCCCTACGACAACTCCTGCAGCAGCGGTCTTTTTTATGAATTCACGTCTGGTGAGATTTTTTTGTGGTTGAGTTTTCACTTTCCCGTTTACTTTCTTTGCCATTTTTTTTCTCCTTTATATATTGGTTTTGACTTCACTGACTGCACATCCCTGCCAGCTATGGTGGGCTGGTATATTCATGAGCATTGCAAGTGTGGGAGCAGTGTCTATGACATTGATATCCCGATTTATTCTGTGTTGTTTTTTTATTCCGTGGCCATAGGCTATCCATGGGACAGTCATCACTTCTTTTACGTCGTGCATGTGCTTCCTGCCAACTCCACCATGGTCACTTTGCAGGATGATATTGAAAGAATTGGATAGATTGTTACTTGCCAGCGTCTCCATAATGACTCCAATTGCTTTGTCCGCATTTTCAATTGCTTCAAAGTACTCTTTCGACATCCAGCCATTTTCGTGACCGGCCATGTCTGTGCCTTCTAAGTAGACAAATGTAAAATCAGGGAGGTCTGACACTAGGTACGATGAAGCAGCCTCTGCAATTTCAATGTCGCAGTTTTTAACTGAATTACTTTTTGTGAGATGGGCATGATCCAGTGCGCCGGGAGTTGAAAGATTTCTGAAGTGTTCCCAGGAGTAAAAAGCAGCTGTCTTTTTTCCAAAATCTTTTGCTACATCAATGATTGATCTTGCCTCGGAAGAAGGCATCGGGGAACCTGTGTTGGTGAGGACATTATGGGCTGTGGGGGGCAAAGACGTAAAAATGCTAAAATGAACTGGTAGCGTAATCGGAGGGATAACTGTTTCAGCGTTTAAACTGCAAGAACCTTTTTTTATCATATTATCAATAACTGCAGTTTTCGCCTGCGAGAGGGCATCTGCTCTACAACCATCAATCACCAAAAGGATTGTTTTCATAAATTGTTCCTTTTCTGTTTTTTGGGGTGGTGGCGTCTGATAACGTGGGATTAAACAGGAGGTTTGTTAGAGTTGCGTTTGTGATTGGTTGTGATCATATTAATTATTTGAATATGAATGGTCGCTTGTATGGAAATGAAAATTTTCTCCGTATCATTTAGTGGTTACATCAGAATTGACAAAACAACATCTTTTTAGCAAATTTGAGCATCCAACTATTATGATCAGGGTTTGCGATTATTTCTGGAGAAAAAGAACAACAAGGAAGGTGGAAAAAGGTGGTTCATCCGGCAAATGAGTACTTGGACTGGTGGAGATGGTATAACCGAAGTTTAAAATATTCCATGTCGCGGTAGCCGTAAGCCTGACGTTTGAGTGTTTTGATTTTATTGATCAGCCCTTCAACCTGTGCGTTGGTGATTGGATGGTCGAAATAGGAAAGGATACCCCGCCTGTAGGCCAACAAAGTGTTGGCCACTTTTACAAGTTGGGAAATCCCCGTACCGACAGCATCTTCATGCCAGGCCTGCAGGAATGATAACGCTGCCTCTTTGTTCGGCAACCGCCACAACAATCGCAGTTGCTCTTTCATGGCATGGGCAAGAGCCAAAGGCTCGTTGATTTCTAGTAGAGTGTCGAGACGCGATTTTTGTGTTTCCGGCAGAGACTCGTAGTTGCGTAGAAAAAGAAATCGGGATCCCTTGAGTGTCTTTTTCCTGTGTTTGTCAAGTTGGCCCTGCCATGCCCCGCGAATTTCATCGAGTGCCTTGTTCA
>JALSMA010000085.1 GCA_026988015.1 Desulfobulbaceae bacterium
GGACGTTGCGCTTTTCATCCATGGTCTCACCGGTGAGATGGTTGCTCACCTGGCTCTGAGAGATGTTTGGGGCGTAGCACTGATAATCTGCGCCATTTTTGTGAATGGCCCAGAGGGTAAGCGTTGTCTCGTGGATCTCAGATCCATCCAGGTGGCCGCAACCGGAGAGAATGACTGCAATGGATTTTTTACTCATACCAGTATAAATAGTGTTTCGGGTTAAAGGGTGAGGTGATAGATAGCCGAAAGATTGCGGTACTGTTCGTCGTAATCAAGTCCATAACCGATGAGAAAACCCTCGGAGATGGAAAATCCTGAATAGTCAATTTTGATTTCATGTTCTCTTCGTTCTGATTTGTCGATGAGTGAGCATATTCTTACCGACGCTGCTCCCTGATCGCTGAAATGTTGGGCCAGCCACTGCATGGTGAGCCCAGTGTCGATGATATCTTCAACGAGGAGCACATGCTGCTTTTCAATGGACTGGCTCGGGCTGGAAACCAGAGTGATTTTTCCGGATGAAGAAGAGCTGCCCCCATAGGAGGATACCTGAATAAAATCGGTGGATATGGGCAGGTCAATGGTCCTGGTGAGGTCTGCCATAAAAATAAAGGCACCCTTTAAGACACCGATAACTACAAGTTCTTTATCCTGATAGTCCCTGGTGATATCTTGACCAAGTTCGCTGACCCGGTTCTGAATTGTTTGTTTGCTAAGAACAATTTCTTTCTTTGGAGAGTGCATGCGTAATCTGAAATAGTGGTAGATGAGAATAATCTCGTTCCGTAGTGATGAGTATGCACTATTCTGTAACTCATGGCCAAAGTCAAGAGAAAGGAGAATAAATGCTGAACAGTTGTTCGCCTTGCGGTAATGGAGTTTCATTTTGTTGACAAATAAGTCCTCTTAAAGTAGATTATAAATTTCATTTATGGAATATATCAGTTAACGTGGTGGCTGGATTTATGGTCACTGTCAGAACCTTTTAGACGAGTTACGAGTTAATTCATGGGAAAGTCATCTACTACACTTAATTCAGCATTTAACAGGGATGTTACCTCTCTTCCTGGTGGAGAACATCTCAACAGTTGTTTTGCCTGCGGTGCCTGCAGCGGAATATGCCCTGTCTCTCAGGCCATTCCCGAGTTTGATCCCCGCAAAATCATCCATATGATCCGCATGGGTATGAAGGAGCGCCTGCTCACTTCAGATATGCTCTGGTACTGCTCTGGTTGCCGCTCCTGCGTCTTTGTCTGTCCTCAGGATGTCAGCTTTGCCGATATCATGGGTGCTGTAAGTAAACTTGCCCTGAAAGAGGGCTATGTGAGCGAAGAGATCCTGATCGAAAAAGGAAAGGCCGCCGAAGTTGAACGCGACCTCTGTGTTGCCTGTCTCACCTGTGTCCGCACCTGTCCCTGGGATATCCCCAAGATTGATAAGCTTGGCGTGGCCACCATTGATGTGGAGGAGTGTCGTGCCTGCGGTATCTGTGTGGAAGAGTGTCCGGCAAATGCCATTAACCTGAATGAATCCCAGGATGAACGGCTTATTGCTGCCTGCGGTATTAAATAAGATATAGAATCAAGAGGATAGAAATGAATTTTGATCTTGCCATAACCCTGTTCAGCTGCCACTATACTTCTCAGCAGAGCTGTGCTGAAGATGGGAAAGAATTGGAGCAGCTGGGTTTTCCCGACAGCATTAACCTGGTCAGGGTTCCCTGTACCGGAAAACTGCAGATGACCACCCTGTTAAAGGCCTTTGAGGATGGCGCGGATGGCGTTTATGTTGTTGGCTGTCCCGCTGATGGTTGTCATAATGTGAAAGGCAGCATTCGTGCCGCAAAGCGTGTGGATGCCGTGCGAGCTGCCCTTGAGGAGCTTGGTGTTGAAGGTGAACGTGTTCAGATGTATCACCTGCCCCGTGGCCTTCACCCTGAGTTTGTGGCAAAAGCTAAAGAGATGGACAGCCGGATTCGCAATCTAGGTCAGGGTCCTTTTTCCAACTAACTTATTGCAGGAAACGCTTTTCAGAAAACGCCTGGTCTTCAGGCGGTTGCTGAAAATTCCTGTTCTGATATACGTGGAGTAAATAGATGATAGTTGCAGAACGAAAACCCATGGGGGAAATCATAGAGATGGTTCAGGACTGTAAAAAGGTTCTGGTTCTGGCCTGTCGTGGATGTGTTACAGTCTGTTCTGCCGGTGGCGAGCGGGAAGCGGAAATTCTCTCTTCTCTGATTCGTCTTGGCATGAAAAAGGCTGGTAAATCCATTGAAGTAAGCACAGAAAGCCTGGTTCGCCAGTGTGATCGTGAATACATTGATGAAATAGATCAGTGGAAAGACGACTATGACGCAGTTGTCTCTACTGCCTGTGGTGTTGGAGTGAATTTTATTTCCAACCTGAAGAAAGACACCATGGTTTATCCGGCATTGAATACCACCTTTTTCGGTGGATCTGCCGAGCAGGGTGAGTGGACTGAGCAGTGTGCCGGTTGTGGCGACTGTGTTCTGCATCTCACCGGTGGACTCTGTCCCGTTGCCCGTTGTGCCAAGAGTTTGATGAATGGTCCCTGTGGTGGATCCGTTGACGGACGTTGTGAGATCCATAAGGATGTGGAGTGCATCTGGCAATCCATCCATGACCGCCTCGGCTCTTTTGACCGTTCAGCTCAGATGGAAGTTATTGCTCCCATCCGTGACTGGTCGTCCGCCGGTCACGGTGGCCCCAGGAAGGTAGTTCGGGACGACCTGACGGTGTGATGATATTCGGTTGACACCTTGACATTGTTCAGGGAATATATGAAAATCGCTTTTGTGCCACACGGGTACAGGAGCGATTTTTTTTGTTTTTACCGTAAGGAGGTTAGTCGTTGAACAGTCTGGTTGCAAGAGCAGCAGGGATTTGGGTTTGAGGATAAGATCGGTTGCATGAAAAAGGAAAAATGCAAGTCCATAGAGTTGCAGGAGGCCCGGGATCTCATTATCCGTGCGGCACCCGTCCTTGATGGTGTAGAGATTGGTCTTGCAGAGAGTCTTAGCCGCTTTCCCGCTTCTGATCTGCTGGCAGGGGAAGATCTACCAGGTTACGATCAGTCCCTGCGGGATGGTTATGCCATTGCCGAGCCGGGCAAAGACCCTGCCTTTGTTATTGTCGATGAGGTGGCAGCGGGGGATACCCGGAAACTGTCTCTGGAGCCTGGCCAGGCTGTAAGGATCATGACCGGTGGGCTGGTACCTGCCCGCACGGATCGGGTTATCCCCGAAGAGCAGTGCCGTGTTTTCGGCAGTAATGTGTGTCCTGTTGAAGGAGCGTCAGCATCTGGAAAGCGTTTTATCCATGGCCGGGGGAGTGAACTTGCCAGGGGGACGGTGATTGTTGCTAAAGGACGGGAGATTCGGGCCGAGCAGCAGATTCTTCTGGCCGGTGTCGGGTATGAGTCTGTAGCAGTTGTCAGGAGGCCCAGGGTGAGTTTTTTCTGCACCGGATCAGAATTGCTGAGTGGTTCTGGACAGAGCCGTGCCGGAAAGAAGTTTTCTGCAAACAGTCATTTGCTCCATGGGCTCATTGCCTTGAATGGCGCAGAGGTTGCCAATGAACAGACGGTGAAAGATGTCCCGGAGGAGGTCGATCAGATCTTGAAGGCAATGCAGCAATCCGGTGCTGATATCATCATCAGTACCGGTGGCATGGGGCCTGGGAAATTTGATCTGGTGGAAGCGGCGTTCCAGAGGGCAGGCGGTAGAGTTCTCTATGATTCGTTGAATATGCGTCCAGGGAAATCCACGCTCTTTGGAACCCTTGGATCCGTCCTGTTTTTTGGAATGCCGGGTCCGCCACCCGCTGTGCATCTGCTTTTTAATGAACTGATCCGCACCGCCATTCTGGCCCTTCAAGGGGCAGCTTCCTGTTCGCCACAGGAGTTAAATGCCATTTTGACGGAAGATATGGCGCAGTTTGGCAGTGGTGGACTGCCACGGTTGAAAAGTGGCCTGCTCTCGTTTGACGGTGGTCGTTGCCTGGTACGGGCTGCTGCCAGGATGGAAGCGGCAAATTGTTATATCTATTGTCCAGGGAATGGACAGTCGCTCACATCCGGGACGCTGGTAAGAGTCCATATGACCGGTTCCACTCAGGGCTGTTTCTGACATCCCGGGCAGATAAAGCTTGCTCTCCCGCCAATGTTTTTTTTGATAATGGTTTCCCCACATATTGCACAGGTCCGGCCAGCCCTGCCGTAAACTTGAAAGTTGATCTGGAAGTAACCGCCTCTGCCAGAAGCATCCACGAAATCACTGATGGTGGAACCACCGCATTCTATAGCATCCTTAAGCGTTTTTCTGATGACCTCGAGGAGTCTCTGCCACTCTTTGGCAGAGAGGCTTGCTGCGGCACGGTCAGGGTGTATCTTGCTGCGAAAGAGTGATTCGTTGGCGTAGATATTACCGACTCCGGCTATGACATGGCTGTCCATGATGAATTTTTTAATGGCGATTTTACGGGATGCTGCACGCTTATTAAGGTAACGTGCAGAACATGATCGTGAAAAGGGTTCCGGTCCGGTTGCGGCAAAGAATTGTTTTTCAAGAGTTTTGCGGCTACCTGCCTCAAGGAGCCGCACTGCTCCGAATCGCCTGGTGTCGTTGAACCTCAGCTCTGTGCCATTGTCGAGCTCCCAGTAGACATGATCATGTTTCTGAGGATCTGAATTTTTTGCAAATATTCCCATATTCCCGGTCATGCCAAGGTGGATAATGATGGCGGCATCACTGTCCATACGTACAATAAGATATTTTGCTCTGCGATGTACTGCGGTGATAGTCTGGCCGAGGAGCTCTCCGCGCATCTCATTGTAAGGCACAGGGGTGCGCAGTGGTTTTTCGGAACAGCGTATTGCAATGATTTTCAGGCCCTTCAGGTGTGGGGCAAGGCCTTGTCGGATGACTTCTACTTCAGGAAGTTCTGGCATGGTGATTTATGGGTGGTGGTTTTGGGATTGGCTGCTGCCTGTGATGGGCGTCGTATAGCAGCAGAGCGCCATGCTGTAGCCGTTGTCAAGCAGACCGACCACCACAGAGTAACCTCTTTTTGCCGTTATGTTCTGTTGTGTAAGGTAGAGTATGGCAGTATTGTTATCCTGGCAGTGTATGGCAGTGAGAACAAGCTCATGAAAGCCAGGCATTCCATAAGGGCTGAGCATTTTTTTTACAGCTTCTTTTGCAGCCCAGAGCATGACAAGCTGATCTAGAGGGGGATGCCTGTCAAGAGATTGTTTTAACGTTCGTTCTTCCTCATCTGTTGCAAAGCGTTCTTTTACCTTGTTCAGGTTCCCGGCTGGATACTGTATGTCGATTCCGCAGGGATTCCCGGCGCATAGAGCTGTGGCATAATTCTTGGAATGGCTGATGGATATCTCAGGAGTATCACAGCAGAGTTTTTGGGCTATTTTTAAATGCGGTCTGCCGGATTCTTCGCTTGTAACGCTGTACTGCTGCGGCAGGGGCAGGGGAGAGTTTTTATCATGCTGACGCAGGTAAAGGTGAAGACTCTGTTTCGCACAGATCCGGCCGCCCAGCCATTCCCGCTGCCTTTTTTCAAGACTGAAGCTGTTGAGTCGCCGGATCTCTTCTGGATGTAGCCAATCCTGTAATAATTGTTCTGTCTGAGCCGCTGTTTCCGGCAGTGCCAGAAGAACAGCCTGTGGCCGTGAATCTGGAAAAAGCAGGTCTGCGAGATTGGAAATTTCATCAGGAAACGGGTTAAAAGCAGCCGTATCTTTCTTCAAAACGTCTGACATGAATAATATCCTTGCATTTTCAGGTATTTCTGCTAACTAAAATCGGAAGAGTTATAATAATATAAGCTTGTACAGCACGGGGGAATTGATGGACAACGCCTTTTATCTTACAGGATTTGATTTTGTTATCATAGCATTGCTGCTTCTTTTCACACTCCGGGGATTGTGGATCGGTTTCCTGCGTCAAGTGACCACTCTGGTGGCTCTGCTGGTCGGCTTCGTTATTGCAGGGCAGTATCATGACAAACTTTTTCCTTTTTTACGAGGACTAACCGAGAACCACCATGCCGTATTCTGGGTGTCTTATGTGATTCTTTTCGGTCTCACCTATATTGTAACCATGCTTTTTGGAAAAGGACTGGCAAAGGTAGTGGAACTTACCGTCGCCGGCTGGTTTGATAAGCTCCTTGGCGGAATCCTTGGTGCAGCCAAGGCCTGCGTTGTTATTGTTCTTATGAATATGGTGCTGTCCGGGGTGCTGGCTCCTGAAAACAGCATGTTGAGAGACTGTCACTTTTATCCCTATATGAAGCAGGGCACAGAGTTTTTTCGCAGTCTGATTAAAGATGATACGATCCGCCGGGCTTTTTCCGAAAAAACCCCCGCCATTTCGGATAAGACCCTAGGGCAGGAGAAAGTTCCGGAAGATGGAGTCCGCCCTTTCGTGCCCACCGATTTTCCTGAAGAGTAGACCCGGATACCATTTTTATGGTTGTAATTCAGAATGCTGTTAAACAGGAAATACCGAAGCTGTCATGGATTCAGAATTATTTTCTATTACGGTAGAATGCCGCAAGTCGTTCCGAGGGAACTCCCAGGTAATATCCCAGTACCATCAGTTGATTAACGCAGGTGGTTCGAAACGGCCCAAGTTTCTGCCAGCGTCTGGCAGACGTCACCACGGTCTGGGGCAGAGTCTTTACCCTGCCAAAGCGTTTTATCTTCTTTACCATCATAAAGTCCTCCATGATCGGAACTTCCGGAAACCCGCCTGATCTTTCAAAAGTATCCTTACGGATAAAAAAGGCCTGATCCCCATAGGGCAGTTGCAGGATTCGTGAGCGGATATTGGCCCATCGGGTGATGGTGTTCAGGGCCCAGCCTTTCTGGTCAACTGTGAGGCTGAAAGCACCAAGTGCAACACCGAGGGTGGCAAGGCAGGAGAGAATGGCTTCCGGGAAATCAGCTGGAAGTCTGGTGTCACAGTGCAGAAAAAGCAGATTGTCAGATCTTGCCTGGGCAGCCCCGAGATTCAGCTGCGCCCCGCGTCCTCCGGGACCTTTTTTTTCAAAGACAGGAAAGCCAAGCTCTTCAGCTGTATTTACAGTGGCGTCACTGCTGCCACCATCCACCACAATGATTTCTGTGACCTGCTCAGCCACATGCTTTAAGGCTGCAAGGTTGTGCTGCTCATTCAGGGTTGGAATAATGATGGAAATGTCTGAGGTCATCTTCTGTGTCAATATCGTGGAGTGTCTTAAGGATATGGGTTTTCAGGCCAAGGCTTTTAGCTCGCTCCATGGTCTGTGAAAAAACCTGGTTACTGCCCCAGTGAATATCTTCGAAAAGTTGTTGGCAGAGGGCATGATCAGTGCCGGCCGCGACCCCAATGAGATAATAGCCTCCATCGTGAGCGGGGCCAATGACAATCGCTGCTTCTGTCAGGGAGTTAAGGCTGTTATCGAGTATGTTTCTGTCAATATCCGGGCAGTCGGAGCCGATCAGGACAGTGTCTCTGCCATTTTGAATGCCGTGAAGCAGGGCTGTTGCCATGCGTTCACCCAGATCATTTCCCTGCTGCTGGTGGTAGCTGTACTCTTTTCCAAGCCATTTCTGCATCTGTTGCATGGAACCGCCATGGAAAAAGATAATCAATGAGACCTGATTTGTTTTGGAAAGAAATTTACATACTGCTGATAAAATGTGCAGGACAAGTTGCTGGTGGAGTTTTAGGGCTCCTTCGACCCCAAGGGCAGGTATTAGACGACTTTTGCATCTGCCGGGGTGGGGGGCACGGGTAAAAAGAATGACAAGTTTTTGTAAAGATGGCATAAAGAAATGGAGTACCTGTTCCTGATTGTCAACGAAGCTCAGCATTGCAAATCCGGAGTTGTTTATTGTCCATCACCCACAAAACAGTCACGGATTTAGGAGAAATTAATCCATGAAGCATCTGAAACGGAAAAAAAATCCCGAATCCTATTCAGAGAGAGCCTATCGCAGGCTGGTCAGTACCACAGGTCTTGTTTCCACAAAAGTCTGTGTGGAAGAGACGGATCTGCATATCCTGGCAGGGAGTGATGTTGTTGTTCAAGCGACAGATCTTATTTTGCAGTACCGGGCTCAACTGCAAAAGTATATTGTAAAGAATCCTCATTTTTGTGCAAGTCTTGATCCGTTATCCACAGATAATATTGTTCCTCCACTGATTCGTGATATGCTTAAAGCAGGAGAAGCTGCCGGTGTTGGTCCCATGGCTGCGGTCGCAGGTACCATCGCCGAATATGTCGGTAATGGTCTGGTGGAGGCGGGTCATGGGGAAGTAATGGTTGAAAACGGTGGGGATATCTTTCTTCTGCGGGAACATGATTGTACCGTGGCAGTTTTTGCTGGGGATTCGCCTTTGAGCTGTAAGGTCGGTCTGAGGATTCGATCGGCGCAGATGCCCATCGGTATCTGTACCTCATCCGGTACTGTGGGGCATTCACTCAGTCTGGGAGCGGCTGATTCTGTGACAGTGCTGAGCCGTTCCACACCCCTTGCCGATGCTGTGGCAACCCGTCTTGGGAATGAGGTGGGGCGCAGGGCTGAGACTGGCATTGCTGATGCCCTGGCTGTTGCCGGGGAGATACCGGGTGTTATCGGAGTTGTTGTTGTGTGTGGTGAACGTATGGGAGCCTATGGTGACGTGGAGTTGGTAGGAGTAAATCTGCAGGAGGAACCGTTCAATGACAGATAAAGACAGGAAGTCCGACCAGAGGCAGGTCGCTCGCATGCAGTTATCTGTGTACCTGCGAATATTTGATGGCATGGGAAGTCATGTGCTTGGGCATCTGGTGGATATCTCTGATCATGGTCTGATGATGTTGAGTGATGAACCCATGGCTGTCAATGGGGAGTATCGTTTGCGGATGCGGTTACCGGTGAAGTTTTTGGGCCGGGATGAAATTATTCTGGTGGCAGTGAGTCGCTGGTGTCGCCAGGACAGCAATCCAGATTTTTATGTCAATGGTTTTCAGATTGAAGACCTAGATGAGGAGACCAGAGTGACCTTAAGTCATCTGGTGGCAGAGTTCGGAGTGGAGGGCTGCTATTAACCAGCTTCCCTGAGAAGGTCGTCTTTGTGCAGGGCCACAAACTGATCAATATCATCTTTCCAGCTGTTGAATACTGAAGCTCCAGTTTTCTCCAGACGCTGATTCTCGAGGATGGAGTTTGCCGGACGATGGGCTGGGGTCGGGTATTCGGATGTGCTGCACGGGTTCAGGTTGTAGGGAACTCCCATGGCGTCCAGAAAATAACAGGCTCCTTCATACCAGGTGGTTGATCCTGTGGCTGTGGCGTGGGCGATACCCTGCATTTCAGAAGAGAGAAGGGCCGCTATCTGCCGGGCAAGGGTGGCAGTCCATGTCAGTGATCCGTACTGGTCGGAAACTACTTTCAGCTCCCGGTCCGGGTCAGCCAGACTGAGGCGCAGCATGGTTTTTAAGAAATTATTTCCCTTCCAGCCATAGAGCCAGGCGGTCCTGAGGATCAGAACGTTGGAACAGTGGGCAGCCACAGCGTCTTCTCCGGCCAGTTTACTTTTGCCATATTCGGAGAGTGGCGCAACAAAATCATCTTCTGTATAGCCGCCGGTGTGAGGTTTGTTGCCGTTAAAGACGTAATCTGTGGAGATGTGAAGCATTCTGCCACCAAGCTCTTCCATCTGCACAGCAAGATATTCGGGCCCGAGAGCGTTCACTGCCCATGCCAGATTTTTTTCTTTCTCGCAGTTGTCAACAGCAGTGTAAGCAGCACAGTTGACGAGCAGTTCTGGCTTGTAGTCGGAGAGTACGGATCTGACCTGCGCTTTATTGCTGATGTCCAGTTCCCTGGAACTGCATGCCATCACCTGGTGGTCTCTGCCAAGGAGGGTGTTTACGTCGTGGCCAAGCTGACCCTGACCTCCGGTGATGAGTATTCTCATGAGAATGTGGATCCTGTTTCTTTTTCATTTACAATATCCATAAGATATTGGCCATACTGATTTTTAAGCATGTCCTGGGCAAGTTTTGTCATTTGTTCAGAGTTTATGTACCCCAGGCTGTAGGCGATCTCTTCGATACAGGCGACTTTTAACCCTTGCCTGTCCTGGACTGCCTGGACGTAACTTGCGGCCTGTTGCAGGGATTCGTGAGTGCCGGTGTCGAGCCAGCAGAAACCACGGCTGAGGGGTTGAACCTGAAGTTTTCCACGGTGCAGGTACTCCATATTGACATCTGTTATTTCAAGTTCTCCGCGTGGTGACGGATTGATGTTTTCTGCAATCTCTATGACATCATTATCGTAAAAATAGAGGCCTGGAACTGCAAATTTAGATTTTGGGTGCTCTGGTTTTTCTTCAATCCCAACAACTCTGTTCTCCTGATTGAACTCGACCACGCCATAGCGTTCGGGATCTTTCACCGGATATCCGAATATCAGGCCGCCCTCTGTGAGCGCGGAACATTTATCCAGGATATGAGAAAACCCCGATCCGAAAAAGATATTGTCGCCCAGGATAAGGGCCACACTGTCATCTCCGATAAAAGATTTTCCAAGGACAAATGCCTGGGCCAGCCCTTCTGGTCTGGGTTGTATCGTGTAGCTGATGGTGAGGCCAAGGTGAGAGCCATCCCCGAAAAGCTCCTGAAACTGCGGCAGATCCCGTGGTGTGGAAATAATCAGAATGTCCTGAATGCCTGCCAGCATGAGAACGGAAAGAGGGTAGTAGATCATTGGCTTGTCATAGACAGGGATGAGTTGCTTGGAAAGTACCCTGGTCAGGGGGTAGAGTCTGGTACCGGAACCACCGGCAAGGATAATGCCTTTCATGGGTGTCGTTGCCTTGATTTAATGAGTGTTATTTGCTATGTTTTTTTTTACTAATATCTTGAAATAAATAGTGAAAACTGACGGCTGGCTTTGGTGCAGGCTGGTTTCCGGGCCTTTTTACGGTACCGCCAAACGTAATATAGTTAAAATAGTATTAAAATCATACGAAAAAAGGATATATGGATGAGTGTTGCTATTCCGGCCTGTTTTAAGGCCTACGATATCAGGGGAAAGGTTCCCGATGAGTTGAATCCGGGTCTAGCCAAAGGTATAGGGCGTGCCTTTGCGATGATTTTCGAGCCCCGAAAGGTGGCTGTGGGGCATGATATTCGGCTCAGCAGTCCTGAGCTTACAGATGCGCTTGTGCAGGGCTTGCTGGAATCCGGGGTTGATGTTCTGTACCTTGGTCTTTGCGGTACTGAGGAGATATACCATGCTGCTTTCAGCCTTGAAGATCAAGGGGTGGATGGTGGTATTATGGTCACAGCGAGCCATAACCCTGCCGATTACAACGGCCTGAAATTTGTAACCCGCGGGGCACGGCCGGTGACCGGAGAATCCGGCCTGCAACAGATGGCGGAATGTATTGTGAAGTCCGAACTCCCTTCAGCGGCAGAGCGGCCGGGGGAGCTGAGCTGGGCACCGGACAAAAAAGCATATATTCAGCACCTTGTCAGCTATGTGAAGAAAGAAGAGCTGGTGCCGCTTACGATTGTGGTAAATAATGGCAACGGCTCGGCTGCACCCGTTGTCGATCTGCTGCAACAGGAGCTTCCCTTTACCTTTGTCAAGGCTTTTCATGAGCCGGATGGTAATTTCCCGAACGGGGTTCCAAATCCCCTGCTGCCTGAAAAACGAGAGGAAACTGCCAGGCTGGTACGGAAACACGGGGCGGATTTTGGTGTCGCCTGGGATGGGGATTTTGACCGCTGTTTTTTCTGGGATGAGACGGGGAGTTTTATTGAGGGGTACTACGTTGTGGGGTTGCTTGCCCTGGAACTGCTCAGACACATACCCGGCGGTAAAATTCTTCATGATCCTCGGCTGATCTGGAATACTGCAGAGTTGGTGAACAATGCTGGGGGGGTCCCTGTTATGGCCCAGACCGGGCATGCCTTTATAAAGGAACGGATGCGCCTGGAAGAAGCGATCTACGGCGGGGAGATGTCCGCCCATCACTATTTTAAGAGTTTTGGCTACTGTGATTCGGGGATGATTCCCTGGTTACTGGTGGCCTCTCTGTTGAGCCGTAAAAACGTTTCTCTCTCTTCACTGGTCGCTGGTTGTCGTAAGGCCTATCCGGTTTCCGGTGAGATCAACAGTATAGTGAGTGATCCTGATTATGTTATTGCGGAAATTGAAAAGTGCTTTCAGGATGGGGAAAAAGATTATACCGACGGTCTTTCCGTGTCATTTCCTGAATTTCGTTTTAATGTAAGAAAGTCAAATACCGAACCATTGCTGCGTCTCAATGTGGAGAGTCGTGGGAACCCAGAGCTGTTGCAGAAAAGAACTGATGAGCTTCTGAGTATCATCAGAGATTGATAAGGAACATAATAACTATGCAGAAGATACAACCTGTCATCCTGGCCGGAGGTACCGGCTCGAGACTCTGGCCCCTGTCCCGGGAGCTCTACCCGAAACAGCTGTTGCAACTCATTGATGAGACTTCCCTGCTGCAGACAACGGTTCTGCGGGTGGGGCAGCTCGCTGAAGTGTTACCGCCTCTGCTTGTGGTCGGTGAGGAACATCGTTTCATCACTCGCCGCCAAGTGGATGGACTTGGGCTGGAGGATGGCTACACCATTCTTCTGGAACCGGTTGGGCGTAATACAGCCCCAGCTGTCTGTGGGGCTGTGGAGTATGTTGCGGTAGAGGAAGCGGAGGATGCCGTCCTCCTCGTCCTGCCTGCAGATCATCTTATTCTCAAAAAAGAGGCCTTTCAGAAGGTGGTGACAGAGGCTGCGGAACTTGCGGCAGATGGCCGAATCGTAACCTTTGGCATTGAACCTCAACACGCCGAAACAGGCTACGGCTATATTGAGCAGGGGGAAGGCAGTGTGGTGCTCTCATTTCGTGAAAAGCCCGATCGTGATACTGCAGAATCCTATCTTGACAAGGGAAATTACTTCTGGAACAGTGGTATGTTTGCCTTTACTGTGAAGACCTTTCGGGAGGAGATGGAGCGGCTGGCCCCGAAAATGCTTTCCTGTATGAGAGAGTCGGTTCTGCTTGGAAAACGGGATGGAAAATTTTTCAGGCTTGATGAAGGTGCCATGCTCCGTTGTCCCAGTGATTCTATCGATTATGCGCTCATGGAAAAAACCGATAAGGCTGCCATGGTTGCAGCCGATCTAGACTGGAGTGATATCGGCTCCTGGCATGCCCTGTGGGAAGTTTCCGAGAAGGACGAATCGGGGAACGTGCTGCTTGGTGATGTGCTGCTGGAGGACACCAGCAACTGCCTGATACGTTCAGAGGAAACCCTTGTTGCAACAGTAGGTCTTGAGGATATGCTGGTTGTTGAGACGGCAGATGCCGTTCTGGTTGCGCCGCTGTCCCGCTCTCAGGATGTGAAGAAAATAGTTGCCAGGTTGAAGTCGGAACGGCGCAGGGAGTTTCGCTTGCACCGTACTGTTCACAGGCCGTGGGGGAGTTATACTGTTCTTGAAGAGCATGCTCGTTATCAGATAAAACGGATTACGGTCAATCCCGGAGCTAAGTTGTCGTTGCAGATGCATCATCATCGCCATGAACATTGGGTAGTTGTGTCGGGTACGGCGAGGATCACCAATGGTGATGATGTCTTTCTGCTCTATGAGAATCAGTCCACCTATATCCCGGCGGGCGTGAGCCATCGTCTCGAAAATCCAGGGGTTCTGGAACTTGAGCTCATTGAGGTGCAGAACGGCAGTTATCTTGGGGAAGATGATATTGTCAGGTTTGAAGACGATTACGGCCGGGAGGAGTAAGGGCTATTTTTCAGGAAAGAGTTTGTGTATTGCATCTCGATTGGCAGCTGTAATACCCCGTTCCGTGATAAGGCCCGTTATCAGGCGGGCCGGTGTTATGTCAAAACTGTAGTTCAGGGCCCGTGTTCCGGGAGCTGTAAGCTGTACGGTTGCCAGCGTCCCTTCTTGTGTCATGCCGCTTATGGCGGTGACCTCATCTCCAGAACGTTCCTCGATGGGAATATCGTGGCCGGAGTCCATCTCCCAGTCAAATGTGGATGAGGGCAGGGCAACATAAAAGGGGATGTCGTTGTCGCGTGCTGCCAGCGCCTTGAGGTAAGTCCCTATTTTGTTGGCTACATCTCCTGTGTGGGTGGTTCTGTCTGTTCCCACAATCACCATGTCCACCATGCCCTTCTGCATTAGATGTCCTCCGGCATTGTCGGTGATAAGTGTACAGGGAATATTTTCCTGCTGCAGCTCCCAGGCGGTGAGCTTTGCCCCCTGGTTCCAGGGACGGGTTTCATCCACCCACACGTGAACATCAACTCCTGCATCCCGGGCTGCATAGATGGGGGCAGTGGCGCTGCCGAAATCTACAAATGCAAGCCAGCCGGCGTTGCAGTGGGTGAGGATGTTGATGGTTCTGCCGGCCTTTTTTTCGCTGAGTTCCCTGATAATCTCAAGGCCGTGGCGGCCAAGTGATTTGCAGAACGCAGCATCTTCGTCAGCTATCTCACACGCTGTCTTGAATACAATTTTTTTCTGGTCGTCCTCACTGTTTCCCAAAGCTGCAGCTGCCAGAACCCGGTCCACGGCCCACTTGAGGTTTCTGGCAGTGGGACGACTGTTGTCGAGCATTCTCCCGGCCTTCGACAGGGCATCGTTGAGTCTTCCGGGTTCTGCGTTAATGGCGGCAAGGTGCATGCCAAATCCTGCCGTAGCCCCAATCAGGCCGGCTCCACGGACGTGCATATCACGAATTGCCACCACCGCATCGGAAGCTGTGTGCAGTTCTTCGATGACAAATTCATGGGGCAGTTTTCTCTGGTCGATGATCAGTATCGGGCCTTGCTCTTTATCTGCAGGCCAGATGGTTCGATAGTTTTTATTGTCTATTCTCATGGTGGTCGAGTCCCTTGTTGGCACTGCAGGGTAGGAGCTGCGGTGAATTTTCAAACTATGCCAAAGATAAACCATCATCAGGCCTTTCACAAGGGGAGTTCTGTGTTAGCCTTGTTACAAAAATCACCATAAAAGTGACAAAGATGAAAGAAACAAGGGTAGAAATCACATAAATGTAACAAAAAAATGTACGAAGGGTGTGGTCAAGTGAGTAGCAGGCGTGCAATCCTGTATGAACAACGACTGTGGGTGGCGGTCTGCTGTTCTGGTATGACTGTTGCATGTAATAAGCAGTTTTCCGTTTCTGTGACACATGCTGAGGAGAGTGTTATGGGTTCAGGGATGAGTATTGTAACAGGATTGCAGGCTGGATTGGGAGATCCGGTTCTGTGGTTTATTTTGCACCGGTTGTTTCAGGAATGTGAGGGGCCGGCTGTTTTATCCAAGGAGGAAAAAAATGATTAATGCAGCGGATACCGCTTTTATAATGGCGGCAGCGGGGCTGGTGTTACTGATGACACCGGGCCTTGCCCTTTTCTATGCAGGTATGGTGCGAAGTAAGAATGTGCTTGGTACCATGATGCAGAGTTTCTTTATGATAGCCCTGATATCCATCGAGTGGGTTTATCTTGGTTATTCGATGTCTTTCGGGCCCGATGTGGCAGGAGTGATTGGGGATCTGTCATTTTTTGCATTAAATGGTGTGACAACGGCCCCAAGTCCTGATTATGCGACAACAATTCCGCAGATTCTGTTTATGGTTTACCAGTGTATGTTCGCCATTATTACTCCGGCTTTGATTACCGGTGCCTTTGCCGAGAGGGTTCGTTTTGTTCCCTTTGTGATCTTTGCGCTATTGTGGGCAATTCTTGTGTATAACCCCGTATGTCATTGGGTGTGGGGTAAGGGGGGATGGCTTGGAAATATGGGCGTGATGGATTTTGCCGGAGGTCTGGTGGTTCATGTGACCTGTGGTGCGGCGGCTCTTGCCGCGATTCTGGTGATCGGGCCGCGTCGAGGGTATGGCAGGCAGAGTTATATTCCTCACAGTCTTCCCATGACCTTTCTCGGCACGGGCCTGCTCTGGTTTGGCTGGTTTGGGTTTAATGGCGGCTCGGCTCTTGCTGCCGACGAAGTGGCTGTTACGGCATTTGTGGCAACGCACCTTGGAGGGATGGCAGGAATGCTGATGTGGGTGGTCATGGAATGGTTCACCTTGAAGAGAGCAACCACCCTTGGCGCAGCATCGGGTGCCATTGCGGGGCTTGCAACAATCACCCCGGCAGCTGGTTTTGTGGGACCCAACTCCGCAATAATTATCGGTTGTCTGGCTGGTATGGCCTGTTTTGCAGCAGTTAATTTAAAGACCAGGCTGAAGCTTGATGATTCCCTGGATGTTGTAGGTATCCATGGAGTAGGTGGTGCTGTCGGAACCATCTGTCTTGGCGTATTTGCTTCTACCGCTGTAAATCCTGGAGGAGTTGACGGGCTGCTTGCAGGGAATGCTGCGCAGCTTGGCAAGCAGATCTTCGGGGTTGTGGTGGTTGGCGCTTACACTCTGGTTGTGAGTTGGATTCTGCTGAAACTCATCCACAGTACCATGGGGCTGAGAGTGAGCGAGGAAGCTGAAGTTGCAGGACTGGATTATACGGAACACTCAGAGACTGCCTATAACAATTAGCGAGGTTGAGGGGTGGCGGCTGAAACAGGAATTATCAGGGAAATCTCTGGCTGTTCCTGTCTTTACATGTCTTGTCTTCAACCTTTATGTTTTCTGAATCCTTTGTGGACTCGGGATGTTAAAAAAAATAATAATGGAGTAGAGAATGGATAGTGGAGATACCGCTTTTATGCTCGTTGCCACGGCAATGGTAATGCTGATGACGCCTGGGCTGGCACTTTTTTACGGTGGTTTGGTACGCAGTAAGAATGTGCTTTCAACCACCATGCAGAGTTTTGTCTGTCTCGGGGTTATTACGGTGATCTGGGTTTTGTATGGCTATTCGTTGGCCTTTGGCCCTGATATCGGACATTTTGTTGGGAATCTTGATTTTGCAGGACTTAAAAATGTGGGGCTGACCCCCGGTCCTTACTCTGATACCATACCGGATCTGCTGTTCTGTGCCTTTCAGCTGATGTTTGCCATTATTACCCCGGCACTTATCACTGGTGCCATTGCCGAGCGGATGAAGTTTTCATCCTACCTGCTTTTTATCGTGTTCTGGTCAACCTTTGTTTACTTTCCGATCTGTCACTGGGTATGGGGACAGGGCGGCTGGCTTGGCGAGATGGGTGCTCTTGATTTCGCTGGTGGCACAGTCATTCATATCAATTCTGGTGCGGCGGCCCTTGTTGCTTGCCTTATGCTTGGAAAGCGTAAGGGATATGGGCGTGATGCCATGCATCCCCATTCGCTGCCACTCACTGTTCTTGGTGCCGGCCTCCTCTGGTTCGGCTGGTTTGGGTTTAATGCGGGATCGGCGCTTTCTGCCGGCCCCGTTGCGGTACTGGCCCTTATGACCACGCAGGTTGCAACCGGTGCCGGACTGCTGGCCTGGGTTCTTGCAGAGTGGAAGGTGCAGGGAAAACCTACTGTACTTGGCGCTGCATCCGGTGCCCTTGCCGGATTGGTCGCGATCACCCCCGGAGCAGGTTTTGTGAGCCCGGTTTCAGCTATGATTATGGGCGGAGTGGCTGGTGTTCTCTGTTACGCTGCGGTTGTCCTTAAGGGCAGGTTTGGCTATGATGATTCTCTTGACGTTGTGGGTATTCACGGTGTCGGCGGATTATGGGGAGCCCTTGCTACTGGCCTTTTTGCCTCCACCGCCGCAAATCCGGATGGTGCAAATGGTCTCTTCTTTGGGAATCCCGGTCAGTTTGGTGTTCAGGCCATCGGTGCCGGAGCAGCCATTGCCTATTCTGTTGTGCTGACTTTTATTATTCTGAAAGTAATAGACTTGAGCATCGGTTTGCGTGTAGATAATGAAGATGAAACTCAGGGTCTGGATGTAACGGCTCATGGTGAAGTTGGTTATAATCTGTAGTGCTGAAAGGTAGGCGTTCCGGTGGCGGTTGGGCTGTCTGTAGCTGTTATGGCGCGGTCCCGCCGGAGTGCTGAAAACTTCTAAACAAGAGGGAAACTATGAAAAAGATTCAAGCGATTATAAAGCCGTTCAAGCTCGATGATGTGAAAGATGCTTTGACCGAGATTGGCGTTAAGGGCATGACCATTTCTGAGGTAAAGGGCTATGGCCGTCAGAAAGGCCACACTGAAATCTATCGTGGTGCTGAGTATGTGGTGGATTTTATCCCTAAAGTGAATATTGAGATCGTCGTTACCGCCGATATGGTTGATCAGGTTGTTGATACCATTAGAAGCGCTGCCAACACCGGAAAGATCGGTGATGGCAAGATTTTTGTGATCCCAATTGAGCGGATTATTCGGGTGCGGACCGGTGAGGAAGATCATGACGCCGTGTAGTCAGCTGTCATCTGTGTCTTATGTCTAAACTACGCGCCCAGAGAGAGACCCTTGAGGAGCTGTGGCAGAAGGGGCTGAGTGGTCAGGCCCTTCTGCTTGAACAGAGCCGTCTGGTTGATGAATTTATTGCCGGACATTTTACTGCTGCTGCGGATGAAAAGGCTGCCGAAGGTGTAGCCCTTGTTGCCCTTGGTGGCTATGGGCGCAGCGAGCTTTTTCCGTACTCTGATATTGATCTGCTGATTCTTTTTCGGGAGAATGCAAAAGAGGCGATGGAGCGAGTTGCCAATGAGGTGCTCTATCCCCTCTGGGATACCGGTCTTGATGTTGGTCATGGGGTGCGTACAGTCGAAGAATGCCTGAGCTTTGCCCGGGAGGATTTCTTCTTTCAGGTTGCCCTGCTCGATGCGCGGCTTCTTGTGGGCTCCGTGGAGCTGTTTGACGAACTTCGAGGTCGCTACAAAACAGATTTTATTGAAGGGTCGCGGGATGAATTTGTTGGTGCCATGAAGACTTTTCGGCGTGATCGTCGGGAACGTTTTGGCAGTCACAGCTATCTTCTTGAGCCGAATATCAAGGAGAGCAAGGGCGGAATGCGCGATATTCAGGCCATGCTCTGGACCGCTGCGTTTGTTTTCGGGCTCCCCGATCTAGAGGCCATTGCTGACGCTGGTATTCTTCTTGAAACAGAAAAGGAGGCCTTCCTGAACTCCTGGAACATGCTTACCAGGGTGCGGAACAGGATGCATTATATCAGCGGCAGGAAGAATGATCAGCTCTACTTTGAGCAGCAGGAAGAAGTGGCGGCAGCTTTTGAGTACCAGACCCGGAAGGGTGTCCTCGGGGTGGAAAATTTCATGCGTGATCTTTATGGGCATCTACGGACCATTGCCGTAACCACGGATCTTTTTTTCGATCATGTTGATGATGTTCTTGGATTCGCAGGTGCCAGAGCTGTAGAGAGTAAACGTATTGAAAAAGGAATAAAAAGTCGCAATAAGCGTATCCATCTTACTGCATCCGAAGAAGAACTGAAGAGGCGACCCTATCTGCTTATGCGCTGTTTTCTTGCCTCAGCCAAAACAGGGTTTCCGCTGCACCACAGAACCAGGAAAATGGTGACAGCGCACCTGGATCTGATCACGGATAAGGTTCGCAGGTCGGCAAGGATGTCCCGGCCTTTTTTTACGATTCTGGAGTCGGGGCAGGATATCTTTGCTGTCCTGGAATGTATGCTTGATACCGGGCTGCTTGCTGCTTATATCCCGGAATTTAGATCCATTGAATCTCTGGTGCAGCATGATGTATATCATATCTATACAGTTGACCGCCATCTTCTGCAGAGTGTCGCTGAGCTGCGGGAAGCAGCTGCCTCTGAAAAGTCGATCTTTGTGAATGTGGCTTCCCCGCACGTACTCTATCTTGCAACACTGCTCCATGATATCGGGAAAGGGGCGGGGGGAGATCATTCCGTTATTGGCGCTGAGAGGGTGGGTGAGGTTGGCCGTAGGCTCGGTCTTGATGAAGCGGAGTGTGCCTGTCTTGAGTTTGTGGTTCGATTTCATCTTTTTATGCCGGAAAATGCCCTGCGTCGCGATCTGAACGATGAGCAGTTTATCAAACGCTGCGCCGAAACCATAGGAGATATGGAGCGTCTGGCTATGCTCTATCTTATTGCTGTTGCGGATTCACATGCCACCGGGCCGTCCGCATGGAGTGACTGGAAAGGGACTCTGCTCTACGAGATGTACATGAAGGTACACCCTTATCTCCAGTTTCATTCTGCAGCGGAAGTGGTGCATCAGGTAGACGAAGGGGTGAATTGGCTGCGCAGCCAGGTTATCACTCTTGTGGCTGGCGAAAAGGATATGCGGGTCTCTGTTGATGAGTTTCCCGCCGACTACCTCCTCAGCTTTACCCCGGAAGCGGTTGTCGGGCATGTCCGGATCCATCGTGACAATTATCAGGTGCTGCAGCAGAGGGCCCTTGTCTTTCCGCAGCAACACCAGAGTCAGTGGTCGTTGCTCATCATGTGTCGCGACCGCAGTGGACTCCTTGCAAAGATATGCGGTGTGCTCAGTCTCCATAATCTGTCCGTATTAAACGCCCAGATATTCACCTGGAAAGACGGCAGCGCGGTGGACGTTCTTGAGCTGCATCCTGAAGATGGTGTGAGTTATGAGGAAAAAGACTGGCAGGCACTGAATGATGATCTGAACCTTGCCCTTAATCATCGTCTTGGGCTCGGTCACAGATTGTATAAAAAACTCTCTTCAAGCCTTGGCAGGCGTAAGCGACCCTCCGGAATCAGTGAAACCAGAGTGGTTGTTGATAATGACGCCTCTGACCAGTATACTATTGTGGAGATTTATTCCGCAGACAGTCCTGGTCAGTTGTACCGGATAACCCAGACCCTGACAGATTTCGGAGTGAATATTTACAGGGCCTATATTGCAACGGAAGTGGAGCAGTTGATAGATGTTTTTTATGTGTTGGACAGTCAGCGGCAGAAGGTAACTGATGTTCAGTTCATCGAAGAGTTACGGGACGGCATTATGTACGGAATTGACGGTGTCGCCTGACGCAAAAAATTACAATTTTGTAGATAATTATTTTTTTATTTTATTTATTTTCGCAAAATGGTAAATGTGTGTTTAACTGATTAATGCACTGTTTACCGTGAAAATATGGCTATAAACCCATAAGGGAAATTTCTTTCATCTCTTGGCAGGTGTGCAGGATGGAAGAGATATATTCAACAACTTCAGTAAGGAGATCATGGAATGACCAGAGATGAAATTATGAGAACCATCGAGGAGGAAAATATTCACTATTTCCGCCTCCAGTTTGTGGATATTTTCGGTTTTATGAAAAATGTTGCGATTCCACGCAGCCAGATAGAGAAGGCCCTTGATGGTATGATGATGTTTGATGGCTCTTCCATTGACGGTTTTGTTCGTATCAATGAGTCTGATATGTACTTGAAGCCGGATTATGATACCTTCACCATCCTTCCTTGGAGAAACCAGGACGGGATCGCAGCGGCGCGTATAATCTGTGATGTCGCAAAATCCGATGGCACTCCATTTGAAGGTTGTCCCCGTAACAATCTGAAACGCGTTCTTGCTGAGGCCAAAGAGCTTGGCTATACCATGAATGTTGGTACCGAGGCCGAATTCTTTCTCTTTGAAAAAGATGAAGAGGGACGTGCCACAACCATTACCAATGATGTCGCGGGTTATTTCAGTCTGGATCCTGAGGACACAGGAAACGATTGTCGTCGTGAGATCATTGAGACCCTCGAAGAGATGGGTTTTGAGATTGAAGCCTCCCACCATGAGGTGGCAGAGGGTCAGCATGAGATTAATTTTAAGTATGCCGATGCTCTCACTGCTGCAGATAACACCATTACCTTTAAATGGGTTGTCAAATCTGTTGCGGCTCGCTACGGTCTGTACGCCACCTTCATGCCCAAACCGATTTTTGGGATAAATGGATCAGGCATGCATACCAACCAGTCTCTCTTTAATGCTGATGGCACCAACGCCTTTTTTGACGAGAATGGACCACTGAAACTTTCTGAGACTGCGTACCATTACATTGCAGGTGCTCTGAAAAATGCCCGTGCCTTTGCAGCGGTTACCAACCCATTGGTAAACTCCTACAAACGTCTTGTCCCCGGTTATGAGGCTCCTGTTTATGCCGCATGGTCTGCCTCCAACCGTTCTGCGCTGGTTCGTATTCCTGCTTCCCGCGGTCTTGGAACGCGTACCGAGATCCGTTGTCCGGATCCAACCTGTAACCCCTATCTTGCACTTGCCATGATGTTGAACGCAGGTCTTGATGGAGTTAAAAATAAACTTACTCCTCCAGATTCTGTTGATCAGGATATCTTCAAGATGAGTGCGGCTGAGATGGAAGAGGCCGGAATTGTAGTAATGCCAGGCAGTCTTAAAGAGGCTCTCGAAGAGCTTAAGGCGAGCACCATTGCCAGAGAGACCCTTGGGGAACACATTTTTGAGAAATACATTGTGGCCAAAGAGGCCGAGTGGGACAGATACCGCACCGCAGTTACCGACTGGGAACTCGACGAGTATCTTGATATCTACTAGTTGCTGAACTCCTGCTGCCACGGGAGGACAAACATCGAGTACGTTCCAAAAAGCCCTGTTGACCGTTCGGTTGGCGGGGCTTTTTTTTGTTGGGTACGGCAAAAAGTGTGAGAATTTGGGTTATCAACAGAGATGAGTCAGGCAGCAGGTTTTGGCAAAGATGAGAGTGAGTAACCTGTTACCATGAAAATGTAGAGATGATCCTGAAATCTTCATGGCCGGGCTCACCAGTGATGATGATGCTGCCGCATTGTATCCAGGCGTGCGCCTGAAAGTTGTTTTTGGAGATATTCGTCTCTTTCATTACACCTATATGGAGAAGACCGGAAATACCGCGATGTTTAAGCATGCGCTGCGCTGTAAAGGATTGCACAAGGCAGGCACTTTTCCAGGGGGTGTGTGCGGCGGCACGTGCCACGGCTGTTTTGATTGCCATTGCGGTTTGTAAGTCATGTTCTGCTGAAAACCGTTTGCTGTGACCTGTATCTTTAATTTGAGATAATGAGCGGGTGAGACGGTTGAGGGGAAGTATGAGAATGGCGATTTTGGTGATTGCGAGTATGAAAACAGCTTCCAGAAACATGAGTTTCATGGTTCCTGACAACTTGTGGAATTTTTTGAGATTTGGAAACATTGAATTTTGAAGAAGTGTGAATGATTTAGCGGCTAAAAGACAAGTCAATAATGACAATCTCGTAAAAAGGTCAATTGATAGATGGCTAAGTAAAAACGTAAGATGCGAGTCGCGTATTTTTTGTTTGATTTCAGCGTACTAAAGGTATGTCGTAATTGAACAAAAAATGCAGCAACGAAGCAGGTGAAGAGTTTTTATGACACCATTAATAATAGAAAGAAACAGTATCATGATAGTGAAATGCTGCTTAGAATGCCAGAGAAACAGAGGGAGAAGTGTGATCTTTGGTGTTTCAGGTCCGGCCTGGGTGGTGGTAATCTATCGAAATTTCAAAAGGTTGAGGCAGAGCCATGACACTGCAGCGGCAATGATATTTTTTTGTTCAAGTTGATGAAAATGGGTGTTTTTACCTATTGTGTTTTTAATTGGAAACAGTTATTATTAATTCGACCGAGTTACAATGGATTCTTAATATGTTTTTTTCGTGAGGTGTCGGGATGAAAGTTGGATTATATGTCGTGCTGACCGCAGGGCTTCTGGCAGGCTCTGTATCTGTGGTTAATGCCACTATATTTACAGGAAGTGCAACGGGGAGTTGGGGTACTGTTAATTCTGTGGGGGTGAATCCTCCCGACCTGTTTGATATCGAGAATAATGATGATGGAGCACTTCTAACTGATAGCGCTCTTTTTTGGTGGGGTGACCCCCTGACTGGTACGCAATGGGATAGTGGTTCGACTCGTAATGAGTTCATCTTTAATGGCATCGGAAGTGACGGTAACTTAGGGGTCATGGATACTGCGTGGAATGCTCCTTTTCTGCTGGCAGACTTCTGGTATACCAATGGTGAGGCTTACTATGCTGAAGGAGTCTTGGGGGTGGAATTGGATATCGATTTTTTTATCCAGGAAACCGGAGATACTTTTACTTTGACAAATAGTTTTGATATAACTAACACGGTTAATGATCCAGGGCCGGTGGATGATATTGTTACTCTCAATGGAACTGCTACATCAAAAACATTCTTTTATGATTCCAGAGCATATCGACTAGATATTCTTGGGTTTTCAACGAATTTGGGCCAAACCATAGCGACGGACTTCAGTAGTCCTGAAAATAGTACTAATTATGCTGGGCTTTATGGCCAGATTACAGAGGTTCCAGTGCCGGAACCTGCGACGATAATGCTGTTTGGTACAGGGTTGGCTGGGTTGTTATTTGGCAGGAGAAATAAGAAGAATAAAGTATAGTTAATCGATTTTTTTCTATACGTTGAAAGTATGGAAGGAATAAATTAATCGATATAGAGGAGAAAATGGTGGTGACAATGGGTGAGAAAGTAGAGAAAATTTGTCCTCGTAAAAATAAGCCGCTAAAAGCGTTGTATGTAAAACCGGTACTGGTGAATTATGGGTCTGTGGCAGTTGTAACTGCCGGTACTGCCGGTAGTGGGGCTGATATACCAGGTACTACCTGTTCTAGCTGTGACCCTAAGACCACCTGAAAAGTAGGTTCTTCTTATGTAGAACCTTGTGCGGGGTGTGGAGTGTATGGGCCAGAAAGAGGATTCTTTCTGGCTTTTTTTTTTAGTATTATATATCACTGTGCTTATCTGGAAAATACGGTTTTATACCACGTTTCAATTGCAAAACCGAACCAGAACTCCCAGTTAAAACTACCTGAATGATAGATGTTTTCCTCGAAATTGCTTAGTCTTTCTCTGAATTTTTCTTGAAAGAGCTGCTGATCCAGCCACCCTTGTTGAGATATTGTTGCCTTCTCCATTGCATTTACAAACTGTCGCTGTTTAAAGGCTCTTCCAAAGAAGTATGAGAATTCAGCCTTATCTGTACGTCGTCTGACTGTTTCAGGGAGTAGAGGAATTGATGGGTTGCGTAGCAGTACTTTGATTTCACTGCACTTTTGCCTCTGGTATTCAGGAATTGCCACTGCAAATTCGGCAAGCCTTCTATCGAGAAATGGAGAACGGTATTCAATGTTGTTTCTGCTGTGGTATCTGTCCATGGTTTCAAGGAAAAAGACCTCACCCCCGGTGTTTAAGATGGAAAATGGTAACAGATTGCTCAGCTTTGAAAGTTGAATTCTAGGGTCAGATTCCTGCAGTCGTTTTCTGAGGTCAGTTTTGGTAATAAAAGTGTCAGGGATCCAGGGTGGCAAGGATGAAGGGGCTGTTTTGCAAAAGGCTCTTCGGATAAATTTTGGGGTGACGGGCCAGCCCATCTCAAGCAGGATACGTTTTAGAGTGAAAGATTTATTTCGTCTAAATGAGTGGTACAGTTCCTTTTTGAGGTCTTTAAATTTACCACCTTTAATCAGATCAAGGTAAGGGTACCCCGATCCAGTGAACCACTCATCTCCGCCAATTCCTGAGAGTACAATACGGGAACTGCTGTCTGTTATTTTCTCAATCAGGGGGGCTCGTATGCTGAGGTTGGGCATGTCAGGGGGTTCGTAGCTGTTTGTTACCTGTGCTGTCCAGTCAGGTTGCCTGTAGTGTTGAGAATCAATACATTGAACCGGCAGTCCAAGTTTGGCGGATACAGAATCAATATAGTTTTGCTCGTTGAAACGTAAGCCGGGGAATACCATGGCGTAGGTTTCAGGAGGATGACGATTTTGCAAGCCAAGAATTTTAGATGCCATTGCCACAACTGTTGAGGAATCGAGGCCTCCACTTAATTCGGCACTGATTGGGCCGATAGTTCTCAACCTGCTTTTTACAGCAGTGTGAAATATCTCCAGAAAATGCTCGGAATAGTCCACATTGTTTTTGTACCATATACGTTTACTATGCTGTAGGGTCCAGAACTTTTTGATGACAAGTTTGCCGGGCGACACTTTCAGGAAGTGACCAGGAGCTAGGCGATAAATATTTTCAAACAGCGTTTCTGTCTGACTGCGAAAAGAAAAAGAAAGATTTTCTCCCACCATTTCTTCGTTTGGCTGCAGTGGAATGTCAGGATTTTCGGCAATTTGCATGATCTCGGAGCTGAATAAAAAATGATCCGGACTGTGATGGTAATAAAATGGTTTGACGCCAATGTAGTCTCTGGCACAGGTGAGTAGTTGTCTGCGTGGATCCCAGATGGCAAATGCGAAATCGCCAACTAAACGGATGAAACTTTCGGTACCCCACTTTTTGTAAGCATAAAGGATAAGGGAACTGTCCGGGAGGTCACGCCCAGCCACTATACCCAGCTGGTTGAGAAGTTCTTCGCGATTATCAATACGGGCATCTGCCGTTATGGTCAATTTACTTTCAGGATCGGTAACAGGAAGAATTTCCTGTAATGACTCAGGGGTGGTTTGCAGCATGCTGTGGCCCATCCCGATGTGTCTCAACCGAACAATGGATGTTCCATCAGGGCCACGGTGAGCTATAGAATCAGCCATCTTTGCCAGAACTGTATCGCAAACCGGGCCCCCGCCATGGCTGTACGTACCAAAGATGCCACTCATTGTTTAGCGATCCTCTTGTTTTGCATTGTTTAGGGTACCAAGGACATTTTTGATTACTTCTGGTAATACTTTTATTCTTCGTGGATAGCTAAGGTGGTAGATATTTAATTCTGCTGATCCGGCAATGAACGCCAGCTTTTTTAGTTGCTCTCCCATAACCGGGCTGTCTGAAATATCGAGGGGAAAACTGTTTTTGATGAGCTCCAAAGCTGCCTGAGCGCCTGAAATTTTGTCTATTGAGATGGTGGGTGCTGAATTGTTACCAGGAGGTTGAAGAATGAAAAGGGCGGCCAGCGGTCGTGGTGTCATGTCACAACTGTTATGGAGTACTACCCGTTTTTTTGTTCCGTAATGGGTTACAGGAGCAGCAGAGAGTATGGTCTTGGAAATAAGCGCAAGAGCATCCTTTGCAAGACGCACCCCGGGATAATTGGGAGTACCATAGATTGTAGAACCCGTGGTTGTGAGAAGGAGACAGTCATCGGTCAGCAAGGGAAAACCCTGACTATGAAAGTAGGCTGCCAGAGTAGATTTCCCAAATCCTGACTCTCCGGAGAAGGCAATTGTTGATGCTCCGTTTTTTATACAACTGGCATGAATAATTTGCTCACCATTGTGGCTGAGCAGCCTGGGGACAACTTGATCAAGCAGCAGGTGCCTGATTGTGGTATCCGGGACGCCTGAATGACGAAAACATATAACATGATTATTTCCAGGGGTTATCAGGAACCTCGCGATACTTGGAAATCGGAGCCAGTATCGATCTTTTTCTTTCCTTAGTGAAATACTTATCTGACCATTTGGGAGCCGCCAATGATGATGCCAGGTGGATACTGATTTGGTGGTTTCGGTGATTGTGGTAGATCTGAAAAAAATCGTTGGAGAGCCATCGGTCTCTCCAGGTAATTCTGGTAGCTGAATGTTACTTTCGAGAGTGTGGTGGAAAAAAGGATATTTCAAGGTGGCTTTTATTGGGCTGGTTGGATAATCCCGGCGTCCAGAAGTTGTTGGAGGAGTTCGGTTATGTCTTTTTCCAGAGAAGCTGGCTCCACATCATATCTATCTTGCAGTGTCTTCAGGAGAGTCTCATAATCTGCACCGCTTTTAAGGATCTCAAGTACATCACTCCCAACATTATTGAGTCCAAAGTAGTTCTCACTTTTCATGTCGAGTATGATGGTTTCGCTATCGATATCCTGGCTCAAAATATCAGAGGATGTGTGAAATGTTTGCTTCTTGTTAATCATAGGTTGAGTGATTGCTGTCAGAGATATAATTGGTTTGGCTGCGGGATTGAAGAATAATGGTCATTAATAATGAAGCAGGCTACCCTCCTGTCTGGCAACGTTTAGTGCATGATAAATGGAATATATCCCGATAGCCAGAAAAATCACTGAAAAAATAGCGAGATAGTAAAGCCGAGTTGATATCTCTGATAATGTTGCCCCTTGAAGAAGGATCTGACGTATAGCTTCGAGGCCGTGTGTAATAGGGAGTAATTCTGAGAGTGGTTGTAACCAGCCGGGAAGAACACTGACAGGATAGAGAACACCACTGAGGAGCCCGGATCCCATTGCCATGATTATGGAGAGAGGACTTCCCCTTTTGAAAACGATAATAAATGATGCGGATAACAGCCCAATTCCGAGAAAAGGCAGCAGGGTAAGAATAAAAGATAGAAATAAAAGAAAGAAGTTCGCAGTATGGAATTCTGCACCAAAAAATATAATTCCAAATGATAAGTAACAGATCATCCGTAGGCTTGTGGAAAGTAATTTGTACCCAAGAGAAGAAAGAAGGATGGTGAGAAGCGACGTTGGACTGACCAGCAGAGATTCAAGAGTTCCCATTATTTGAGCATTTCTTATTTCTGATGAAAAGTTGCCGGTGGAGATGGTCAAGTAGTCTGTTAAGGCGATTCCTATAAGGACAAATGAAAAATAATCTCCACCATAAACTGAAAGTTGTGGAATGTCCTGGCCGTTAAATAGCCTGGAGACGAGAAAAAAAGAGGATGTGGAGAGTAAAATCCCAAAAAACTGCATTACGAAGTTTAATCGGTAGCTTGTTGCAATTTTGAAATCTCTTTTCAGGAATGCAAGGATCTTTAACGGAAGTGAGATTTTGGCCTGCATAGTATTTTTACTGTTGGTGGTACTTTGAGACGATTTCACTGAAAACCCTTTCGAGTGATTGTTCTATCTGGCTGCATTGGTAAATCTTTATGCCATCCTGGATAAGGTGTTGCAATAGTGCAGGGACACTCTCAGGAGCAATGGAAATATGACAGATTTTCATTGTACATGATCTGTCATTAAATAAATGAAAATCAGCCTGTCTTTCGATTTCAGAGTGGAGATTGTCTACAGTAAGTGAATACGGGATCTTTTGATGTAAAAGTGTTTTGATAACCTCTTTGGGTCCTTTCTGGATAATTTTTCCCTGATGGAGAATTGTCACTGTGTCACATATCTCATCCGCCTCATGTAGGTTGTGGGTGCACCAGACAATGGTTTTCCGTCCTTTCTGAGCGAGGTTTGTTTTCGTGAAATCAATAAGGCGTCTGGTGGCAATGGGATCAAGGCTGGAGGTGGCTTCGTCAAGGAGCAGAATGTCGGGTTCTGAAAGCATTGCCCGGGCGATGGCAAGCCGCTGTTTTTGTCCTGCGGAATAGGCCATGAAACGGAAATCGGCTTTACCCTCCATGGTTGTCAGTTCCAGAACCTTTTGTATCCGTTGCTGTTTCTCTCTTCCGTGAAGATTATAGAGAGTGGCGAAAAAGTCAAGATTGTCTCTTCCTGTCAGGCGCCAGTAAAAGGAACGATCGTTGGTGTTGACCAGGCCAATTTTGTTTCTGATCTCTGATGCCTGGCTATCAAGGGAGAGTCCCGCGATGGCGCCGTGGCCACTGTCTGCGGTAATAAGTGTGGCAAGGATCTTGATGAGGGTAGTCTTTCCTGCACCGTTTGGCCCGAGAAGGCCCATTATCACACCTTTTTCAACGCTTAGGGAAATATCATCAAGCGCCTTTGTACGGCGCGGTTTCTGAAACAGAAATGTCTTCCAGTTGCGTTCAGTGAATGTTTTGGAAATATGGTGAAGTTCTATTGCTGGTGGCATTAAAGATGCTTTGGGGTTGTTCTCTTGAGAAACTCGTAAAAAGGTCAATTGATAGATGGCTAATAAAAAAACTTCAGAAGCGAGGCGGGTATTTTTTTGTTTAATTACGAAATACCAAGGTACGTCGTAATTGAACAAAAAATGCAGCAACGAAGCAGGTGAAGAGTTTTTGCGACGTCATCAACCTTGTGAAAACAGACAATTAATAAACTATACGTGATATGAGAATGCTTGTAAACAGCAGCAGGTGAGATCAGGCCGGAGAGGCATAAAAAAAGCCTCTTTTTCAGAAAAAAGAGGCGTGAAAGGTGGAAAGAGGAGAGGACTATTTGTAAGCGCCCCATTAAGCACACGCCACCTCATGCCAGTTGTTTTCGAGTAATATTCCAAGGCAGCAGAGCCTCATAGTCCTCCAGCATCTCCGCCACTGGTAGTTTCTCAAAGATATATCGCAGG
>JALSMA010000086.1 GCA_026988015.1 Desulfobulbaceae bacterium
GTGCTATATTCATTGTTCATGGTGGTCTCCCTTGTTGTGGTTTTGGTTATTTTGGTCGATTGCCAAATTTACCATAACAGAGACCACCATTTATTCTCAAATGTGCGAAAATTATTATACGTTATCCCTTTGATTCCGTTTATTTTCCTTACAGATTCGCAAATACACCACCCTTACAAAGAAAATATAATTATGGACAACTGGAATAAAAAAAAGGCAGAATCAAAGAAATGACTCTGCCTCAGAAGAGAACCAGGTTTTCAGGAGTAAATTACTTCTTCTTTTTTCTGATTCTGGAGCCGACAAGGACAGCTAAACCTGTTCCGAAGAGAAGCATGGTTGCAGGTTCGGGTATGGGGTTGGTATCGACACTCTGGCTAAATTCAAAAACGTCAAGAACCCCAGTATAATCAGGCAAGGTCATACTCAACGCGTCGGCACCCAAGAAAGAAACTGTCAACAGGGCATTATCCGAATCTCCGTTGTTAAACAAAATAGTTTTATAATTTTCTAAAGTATTGTAATCATCTTTATCAACGTCTGCTTCATGGATAAAAATGTTACCTGCGGAAAAAGAGGTGAAAGCGTATTCAAACATATCTACCCGCAGAGCTCCTGAATCGACAGCGTCTCCCGATACAAGACTGTACCCTACATTGTCATTATCAACCTCTTGATAAATAGCATCCCAATTATAGGCAATATTACCGATGGTTAGAGAATATCCTGTAATGTTAATTTGTCCGATGTTTTCCAAAGTAAATGTAGGTACATTATTATTTCCGGAAATCGTGAGATCATATCCATAAGGAGTGGCATTTACTATACTCGCCACCGCTAAAACAAAAATTCCTGTTACCAGACCAGCCAGACGTTTATTTTTCATTTTTCCTCTCCCACTTAGATTTCAACAACTGAAAATAAAGTCATTTATGAACGGGTATTCTCAAATTGAGATAACATCTCATACCATGTGGAATGGATTCTCACATCGGTAAATATACCCTTTTTGAATGTAGAATTCAAAATAGTCAGATGCTGGATATAAAAAAGGAGTCCTCATATTCCGGGCAATCATTTCAAACAGAATGGCTAAAGAACAGGATAATCACCACCGTTACTATGGCAATTATCAATGTCCTCAATCCGGACCATAACCAAAAGGTTTTACTGATTTTTCCTAAAAACACTCCAAGGAAAAAAATACATATCAACGCCACAACAATAGCGTTAATAAAAGGTGATGACGGTAGTGCATGAAGCTGTTTTGCAAAAAACAAAGGTAACAAGATCACCAGAGACAGCAGCAATGGTGCAAATCCATTAACCAGAGCCACCAGTATTGGAAGATAGCGACTTGCCTGTCCATAATCACTCTCTTTCAGATCAAGCAACAAGGCCTGTTCCAATTCACGTAATTCTTTTTCACGCTCAGCCTTCTCACTCAAATAGGCACTACTCAGGCCGCTTATAAACAGAGCTACTGCTGCACCCAAACAAGCACTGATTGCCACTGACAGTTCTGTCATCCCACTTGTATAGAAACCGGTCACCATCCCCAGCATGGTTAATGATCCATCAAAGCCATTGGTAATCAGATAGCGCCGTGCAATACTTCTGGCACGGAGAACATGCAATATAAGCTGCTTTTTATTTAAGATCATATGATGTGATCTAGACAGTAATATTTGATTTAATACGAATTAACCGACACCATGTAATTTCACAAAGGTCTCATTATCAGGAGTATATGCAAGAAAATTAAGATGCTATGATTGCTCCGCCCCATACACTTCAACTTCATCAATACTGTGGACAGATGCGCCCATTTTCTCGATCGCTGTTTTAATATTCTCAAAATTTATATCAGCACCCTCTATAGTTACGATTGTGCTTTCGGTTTTTTTGTCCACCTCAGTAACGGTTAATTTTACACGATAATCCCCCCCCAAATCAGCAAGGGTAGAAGAAAAGTCCAATGCATTAGGTTGATGTGGTTTGAGTACATCAAGTACGAGTCTTCGTGTTTTTGTCATGAGTAATTCCCAAAAGGCAGCATTAATCTGTTTTTCTTCACACTATGTCAGCATCTCTCAACATACTGGTTTCCCAAATATATTCTCTCCCCGACATGACCTATTATACAGCGCATCGTGTCATTATTGCATTGAAAAATGCGTTTCTCTTTACTCCATGAAAAAAATATATATTCATACAATAAGGTTTAATTGTATTTTGCACAGCTGTCCGGTTAAGAAAAGAGATAAAACTAGAAGAGCTGCGTTAGTGTATTGAAAAGGATCGAAATTGGATCTCCTCAAAAATGGGCTGTAAATACCCCTAAATTATGGGTACTAGGACAAGGCTCAAACCTGAGTCCCCCTAATTGTCAGCCAGAAGCTTCCGACGGGTCTTCCCGCCAGGCTTCCGGAGAGATATGATCGAGCAGATAACCGGATTGATCGATAAAACGATGGATTCTGGAGTTTATTATCTTCTGCACCATACTCTGGTAGGATTCCGGATATTTTCCCATCACTTTACTAAAGGCCTCACGACTGATGCTGAGCAAGCTCACATCAGTCCAGGCTCTTGCTGAAAAAAACCAGTTAAATTCGGAAAGAAGCGCCAGCTCTCCAAAGTAATTGATACTGTCACAGCTGAGTAGTTGCAGATGAAACCGCCGTTCATTGTAATATTGAAAAATATCCACCTGCCCGGACACAATAAGAAAAATCCGATCACAGCGTTCCCCTTCAGCCATGATCAACGTCCCCTTTACATACTCCTCCCTCTTAGCAAGGTAGGCAAAAAGACTGGCCACACCAGATGGTGCGTCGGAAAAGATATGAAATCTACTTAAAAATTCCTGAATATCGGTTAGTTGACTTACACATCCCTTTTCAGAACTCTGATCGACTGAGTTCATAGAAATCTCCTTTTCGCTCCATGAGTTCATCATATGTTCCCTGCTCCACAATTCGTCCTGCCTTGAGCACTACAATCCGATCATAGGCAGGGGTCAAGTCAAGACGATGGATTACAGCAATAATAGTTTTCCTTCCTTTAAATTCCTTCTCAAGCAGCCCCTGAATACGTGCCTGTGAAGTGTTGTCCAGACTGGCTGTCGCCTCATCCATGATAAGTATGGGTGCATCTTTTAAAAATGCCCTGGCGATGGCGAGTTTCTGTTTTTGTCCACCGGAGAGTCTGTCACCCTTACTACCCACTTCGAAATCAAGGCCGATGTGCATCACTTCGTCGAGGAGTTCCTCATCCTCAAAGGCCTGGGAGGCCAATTTCCTCAGATGGTCATCAAAAGTCAGTTCCGACTTCACTGCACCAAAGAGAATATTATCAAGCAGGGTATGAGTATAAAGATACTTGGACGGACAAAAAGGTATAAAACCACTCTTCTCACCACACCTTGGATCTTTATTACACGGCATCCCGTCACTTTGTTTCATACAGTGTTCCATAGCTACATTCACGACAGTAGCCTGAAAATGGCGCCTTGCAACGAGAATCTTTTCCTCCATGGCCGAAGGAAGATTCACGATGGAATGCTTTTTGGGAATAAAACGAAGGGCGAGTACCAGAAGCAGTTGTCGCGCCTCGTCTTCTTTCGGAACTGGTCCTTTTAACCGTTTAAGTAATTCACTGTAACGTTCAAACTCATCCAGTTCCATGGGGTTATCACGGAAGAAGAACTCATCATCCTTAAAATCTGACAGAAGATTAATGGTCTGGGTGGCAATGGCAAAACCTAAGGTAAGCAGGGGTTTTTCGAGGTTCAGCTCACGCAGCAGTTTCACAAAGCGAGGGTGACCAGGAAGGCGTTCCACCACAAACTCCCTCTTCACACTGTCACCAAAGACTATATTATCCCGGATACTTGAATAGTAGAGATATTTAGTAACATCATAAAACTCGATGGCCTGTTCAAACTCATCCCGCAAACTTGTCTGAATGATTTCTCTCATACGTAAAAACTTATCTCTGAAGGGACGGCACTCCTCTGGAGAAAGCACAGCCTGAAGCCCAAAGCGAATAATATCATCCTGAAGCCCCACATCATGAATCGCCGCGAGAATACGACCACGATCCGGAAAGCCATCTCCACCGGAAACAGCCTGAACGCCATAGAGTAGATTTTCTGAAATTGTCCCCGAAAAAATAAATGGTTGCTGTGCTATCATGGCCACATTGCGCCCCATATCCATCTTGCAGAGATCGTCAACCAGATGGCCGTCAATACTGACAGTCCCCTGACTGACATCGTAGAGCTGAGCTATTAAAAGGGCCAGGGTGGATTTACCAGAACCTGAATATCCCACCAATGCAATCTGCTCGTTGGCCCTGATCTCAAGGCTGATGTCCTCCAACAACCGAACACCACTTGGGACGGTAAATGTGACATTTTTCAAACTAATATCACCTTTCAATGCAAGTACATCACGATTGAGCGGCAAAAGAAGATGAGGAGGATCCAGATCGAAAATACCCATGATTTGCCGATAGCGGATCTGAGCATCTTGGTACCCCTGGTAATACTCAATCAGTTCTTTCCAGGGATCATATACTTTTTCATACGCCGAGAGAAAGGCAACCAGCGCACCAAGGGTAAATTGACCGTTAATAGCCAGATAACCACCCACCAGAAAAAGTACAAAAGGCCCCAGTGACTGAAAAAAATTATTAGCAAACTTAATACCATATTTAACAACGAAGAGACTCTTCATCAGATCGTAGAGCTGTTTGATAAAAGATGAGAGTTTCTTTTTTTCAAGGGAATAACTTGTATTGCCATGAATCTCATGAATCCCGGAGATGGACTCATTCACCACATTAGCCATGGCCCGGGTGGTTTTCACCCGCCTGCTGTTCAGTCTGTTATATTTCTTCTGGAGGTAGGGAACGACAAAGAGCTCCACGGGATATATGCCCATGCTGAGCAGAGCCAGCACAGGATTCAGGTGAAACATGAATCCGATGAACACAACAAAGGTCAATACGCTGGTCACGGGAATGGCAATGGCTCCCCCAAGAAAGAAACCGATGGCATTGAGCTCTGCCGTCATTGCCGAAGTAACTGTTCCAGGTTGCATCTTCCGATAAAACTGCAAGGGAAGTTGCAGGACATGCTGGTAGAGTTCCTCGCGCATTTCCATAAGAATCTTCTGCCCGATATAGACTTGCAGAACATTTATAGCATACTTCAGCAAACCGGCAATGGTCACTGCCCCAATATAGAGGCCACAGTAAAGGTAGAGTAGTTCTATATCCTTGAGATAGATGGCCTCGTTAATAATACGTTTCTGCATCTCAAGAGGAAAAACTTTAAAAAACAGACTGACAAGTATGATCAGAAGTAGAAACAGCTGCATGGAACGATGCCGCCTGAGTATCCAATAGAAGAGTGAACGCTCGGTAATACGGGTACCGGTATCTACCGCTGTTTTTTTCATACGCTACGGCGAGTAAAGGGGGAAGAAAAGAAAAACAGGCTTTCCAATTCGAGCACTGTCACAATTTTCCTGTCTGAAATATTCTGGAATTGTCATTGGAATTGAACAATATTGCAAGACATATTTACTGGAATGAACAGCTATTCCATGATACATGGTTATATATAATGTTCTTAAAGGTACTTTCATTTTTCGCAGTCAAGCAGGAGCCTGTCGTGAACAAGATTTTTTTCTCCATCCTCATCTTAGCCTCGCCGCTTATTTTCTTTTCTTCAAGTGCCCTCTCCGCAGTGAAAGCTCCCACAGAAGTGGGTGGTTTTGTCCTGGGCAGCAATGTGACAGATTATCCGGAAATTGAGTATTCCAATTTCCTGAAAGAGGTAGTGATTTATGACTGGCACGGTTTCGACAAGGGAATCATCTCCTATGGTATCTGTGCATCTCCGGGGGAAATCGTCAAAATCAAATTAAAATATGCCGATTCCAGTAAGAAATATTTCAAAATTCTCCTCAAAAAATTCAAAAAAAAATATGGTAAACCTACTGAATGGAAAGGGGATTCCTTTGGCATCCTCCATATCTGGAAGTGGAAGTTTGTCGATGAAAACAACAACCGGGTCCACCTGATACTGCAGCATAACACCAAAAACCCCAATGAAAACAGGGGAAACATGGTTAAACTCTTTTACCCGGACAATATAATCCGGGAACAGGCATGTTTTACCGATCAGTGTATCAAAAACATCAGTGAAGAAGAAAAACAGAAACGGCTCCAGCGCAAAAAGAGTGACTGGAATTACTTGATTCCCCGATAACTTCCAATGACATTTCCCGATGACAGCCACTGGAAAGCAGTCGCCTGGAATGGTATATCCCTTGATTACCCTGCGGATTGGGATCCCATTATCTCGGGAGAAACCCACATTCTTTTTGAAAAGGATTTTAACCCGGTATTTGAACTACGCTGGCAAAAGCAGAAAAACTCTGGTCGCGTATCTCTGGACACTATTCTTTCCAGGATCACAAAAGAAGCCGGTCTCCCGGAACTCACCCCCATTCCGATACCGTGGAAAAGATATACTGAAAATTTTGCAATCAGGCTCCTTGGCAATCACGACAATACGACGCCTGAAGCTGCAATTTTTATTTGCAGGGAGTGCAAAACAACCCTGCTGTTTTACTTCTTTAATGAGCTTATCGAAAAACAGAAGCAGATAATACTGCAACTCCTCTCATCCGTAAGCTGTCATAGAGACAATGACTGTCACGATATTTGTTGGAAAATACAGGATTTCCAGGTGTTACTCCCTGACACATTCGAGATTAGCGGACATAATTTCGGAGCAGGCCTCACCCGCCTCTCCTTTGTTCATTCCGGCCTCACAATGCACCTCTGTCGCATGGCCAGTGCCTCCCAACGTCTCAAAGATTCCTCACTGCTCAACCTGATGAACCTGCTCGGTGACATTGAAGTCTCACAAGCAAAGTCTCAACTCCAGGAGAACGAAGTAAGCCATCGTTCCTATCCGTCACTTCTGCAACAGATCCGCAGTCGAATGAAGCGGAAAGCCCCTTTTCACTGGGTCATTCTACGTCACCACCCCGAACTTGACCGCTTAAGCGGTCTCTTCTTCTATGACAAAAAACCCATCCCTGAAACACTGGTCTCGGTAATAGAAAACAACTATGAAATTTCCCCGCTCTAAACCCGAAGCAACCCTTAGTCGCAGCGAATCCCTGGCTTGTATCCCCAGACACAACGAATCCGCCCAATGGCAACAGCTTGATACGGGTGAAATCCTCTTTACGTACGCAATCCCCCTCAGCCGATTCTTTCAGAGCCTGCACCGTAGATTCAGTAACAATCAAGCAGAAGTCCCTACAAAAAAACTCCAGTTGGATCAGATGGGAAGCTTTGTCTGGCAGCTCATGAATGGAAACAACTCAGTAAAAGATATAATTCGGATTTTTGCAGATGAATACAAGGTGACAAGCCAAGAGGCGGAAACCGCAGTATCCTCCTTTCTAAAAACCCTTGGACAACGGGGCTTCATCATTCTTTACGGACCGGGAGACTAGATCGTCCCAAGTCGTTTCTGAATAGCCTGCAGGTCTAGCCAGGTGGCATTTTTCATCTCCGGGTTCTCAAGCAGGTAACCGGGGTGATAGGTGGGGAGGAGAGCTACAGTCTGCCCGTCTGCCAGCTTATAATCGTAGAACCTACCGCGCAGTTTTGAAAGTGGCTGAGAAAGACGAAGCAGGGTTTTGGTTGCCACCATGCCCATTGTACAGATAATTTCCGGTTTCAGTGCCGCAATCTGTCGTTGCAGAAAGGAGAAGCAGACGTCAATATGTTCTGTCTGTGGCTGAACTCCCAAGCCTATTCCACATTTGATCACATTACTGATAAATACTTCGTTTTTAGTCAGCTTAATGGCAGTGAGCATTCGATCTATCATGCCATCCTCCTCTGGCCCAAAGACAAAGCTCCCCCGACTCCCTTGAGTTATCGGCAGCCAATGTCCAACAATCATGAGGCGGACTGTCCCCCCACCACCCTTCCCGGCCATTGAGTGTATCTGTTTTTCGGAGAGGGAACAGCCGCGGCACTGAGCGACCTCTGCCGCAATTTCACTGACTGCGGTATGATCACTAACTCTCGGTGCCTGTGGCTTTTCATTTTTTTTGGGGATTTCACTTCGCTCCGGTGACACATTGGATACTATAGAGGGCGCAGACCGCACCTGCATGCGACGACATGAGTCGAAAAAAGACAACAACTCGTCACTGGCAGGATATAACCCGATGGAGCAGATTTCGTGGCAGGCAAGAACCCCACGGATATCATTCAGCAACTCTGTGACTTTATAATCACGTTCCATATGTGCATTCCAATACTTTTTCTATTCAAGGTGTTTCTAAAAACAGTTCCTTGTCTTGACAAAAACCACCACAGGACAAACTTTATATAAAACTGCATATAGTGTGTTCCAGCTGTTTTTTTCACTCAACAATAAGTCCGGAGTCAGGAAAACAGCTACTCTGAAATCAAACACACATTACCCGATATAATTTTTTAATAAAAAGGAGCTGCACCATGCCAATCTATGAGTTTCACTGCGAGGACTGTGACAAGAACTTCGAAAGTCTTGTTATGATAGCGTCCGCACTCGATGATGTTACCTGTAAACACTGCAAAGGGTCAAACATCAAAAAAATGATCTCAGCCACATCCTCAACACAACCACTTAAAGGTGGCGCAATTCCGGCAGGTGCCCTTTCCGGATGCTCCTCCAGTTCTGGATTTTCCTGAGCGTAACTTTTCAAAAAGCCCGGGTGGCTTTTCAGATTCAGTCAGGGGGAAATCAGCCGGTTCGGTGAGCTCCCTCTGACTATTTTTTGTTTTTGTTTTCGTTTTTTTTTGGCAAAGTCAAAGACCATCTCATTATCTCTCAGCATACCATACTTTTCTCTGGCCACCTGTTCCAGATACTCTTTATCATTCTGCAATCGCTCTATATCGCGTTCCATTTCCCTGTTCTGCTGTGCCAGTCTCTCCTGATCTGCCTTCAGGTCAGCAAGGTGCTTCTTCTGCAGGTGCAAATGATACACTCCGCTACCGGGAGCAAAAACCAGCCATAACAGAGATAAACCAACAATAGCCAGGGAAATGCGCAGCAGTCGTTTACGCTGTAATGGCGACAAAGATGTTTTAGGTTTCTGTTTCCTGATCATTGTATTATTCTCTGATAAATTCGTAACAGGAGAAGATAACGGATGGATAAGTAAAACTCTCCACCTCCGAGGCGCGTGAATTGTCACCAGCAACCGCCCGATGAGTGGCCAGTGTTTTCCCCAAACGCACCTGTATGCGAATTTTAACTTGCATTTCAATATGTTTTTTAAAAAAAACCACCACGAATCCGCCACGGATTCAGAATTTTGCCAGACGGAACAACTCGTTATGCGTCAAGTCCCTGAAAAACCACTCTTTATCGTCAGTGCCTGCCTTGTCGGACTCTGTACCCGATATGATGGGACGGTAAAGCCAAATCCTTCATGCTTGAAATTTCTCCAGGGAGCCACCTGGATACCGGTCTGTCCGGAACAACTCGGCGGCCTGCCCACTCCACGACCTGCTGCCGATATCCTGTCAGGAGACGGCTATGATGTCCTGAAACAGACAGCTACAGTAGCCACCTCGGCAGGAGCAGATCTGTCCACACCATTCATCAAAGGTGCAAAACAGGTTCTGCAGATCGCCAGAAACCAGAACGTAACCGGAGCATGTCTCAAAGCCAGAAGCCCATCATGCGCAGTTTCCGGAACCATCGGTGTCACCGCTGCACTGCTCAGGGAGGAGGGCCTGACACTACACGAATTTTAAATAGCGGCAGGGTTGTTTTACTTGATTCGCATTACCCGCAGTATTATAATTCCAGCCTCATAAAGAAGATACAATGGCCCTCCCATGAGAAGCATGTTCACCACGTCTGGCGTCGGAGTCAGCAGGGCTGCCAGAATGGCAATCAACAGTAGGGCGTATCTTCTATTACGCTCATAAAAACCCCTGGTCAACATCCCAACTTTTGCCATAAAGACCATAAACATCGGAAGCTCGAAAATCACCCCGAATGCCAAAATAAAAATGGTGGTGAAATTCACAAAGCGCCCTATGGAAATAACCGGCTGAAGCTCAGCAGAACCAAAGCCCAGAAGAAATTTAATCCCTAAAGGCAGGGTAACAAAATAGCAGAAAAGGGTCCCCGCATAAAAGAGCAGACAGGTAAACAGAACAAAGAAAAACAGCTGTGACCCTTTAACGCCAAAGGGTTTTCCCATGGCACGCCATAACACTGCCATTATCCATGGCATAATAATGTACAGAGCGGCAAACAGGGCGAGCTTGACGTGGGCCAGAAAAGGACCGGCGACTGAAAAAAAGTACAGTTTGTCTGAAAGATGCCCCTGTACCACACGCAATAGTTCAGGAGAGAGAAAGAAAATCCCGGCTGTGGCCACTATGATGCTGATCCCCAGGCCACGAACCGATCTCCTCAGTTCCATAAGAAAAATCACCAGACTGTTTTGTCGATCTATTGCTTCCAGGGTCGCTTCTCCATTTCAGATTATTGGTGCTAGTACTGACAAATCCTGGTGACAAGATAGCAGATGCCTTTTTGAAAAGCAATTTGATAGAGGTTGATTTCAAATTTCAGCCGTGATAGAAGACAGAGACGTCTACAAACAGCTGTTTTTTTTAATACTGAAGGGAAAACACCCCTCTTTCCATTGAGAACCTGCCCACCATGCTAGAACTTCGTTTTATAAGAGAAAATCTGGATCTTGTCCGCGAGAAAACTGCCCACCGAGGTATCCCCACTGACATGATTGATGAATTTGCATCGGTTGACCAAAAACGGCTGAAGTTACTTTCAGAGGTGGAAAATCTCAAAAATAAGCGCAATCTTGCCTCAAAAGAGATCGCCATGCTCAAAAAGGGCAGTGACGATGACAAAAATCAGGCCGACGAACTTATCCCAGAAATGCGTAAGGCATCTGAAAGAATCAAAGAACTCGACAAGGATCTCGGTGACATTCAGCGCAGATTGCAGGATCTGGTACTCTCCATCCCAAACCTCTGCAATGATGATGTACCCAAGGGGAAAGATGATGAGGACAACGTTGAATTCAAGACATGGGGTGACAAACCGAACTTCTCATTCACTCCCAGACCCCACTGGGAAGTTGGCGAAGATCTGGGTATCCTGGATTTTGAACGTGCTGCAAAACTCTCAGGTGCGCGTTTTGCACTGCTAAAAGGCTTTGCCTCCAAGATGGAACGTTCCCTCACCAACTTCATGCTCGACCTTCACACCCAAAAGCACGGTTACGAAGAGGTATTACCTCCCTTTCTGGTAAACAGCGCCTCCATGACAGCTACCGGCCAACTCCCTAAATTTGCTGAAGACCTCTTTGCCATTAAGGACTGGGATCTGTATCTCATCCCTACTGCCGAGGTTCCGGTGACCAATATCTTCCGGGACGAGACCCTGGACGAGGCGCAACTGCCAATCAAGTTTACAGCCTATACACCTTGTTTCCGGTCAGAGGCTGGATCTTACGGAAGAGACACCAAGGGGTTGATCAGACAGCACCAGTTTGACAAGGTGGAACTGGTGAAGTTCACCACCCCTGAAACATCTGCCCAGGAGCTGGAAGAGTTGCTGGCCGATGCTGAAGAGGTACTGCAGCTACTGGGACTCCACTACCGGGTAGTCACTCTCTGCAGTGGTGATCTGGGATTTTCCTCCACAAAAACTTACGATATCGAAGTCTGGCTCCCGGGTCAGAACACCTATCGGGAAATATCCTCATGTTCTAACTTTCTGGACTTCCAGGCAAGACGGGGCGGCATCCGCTATCGTCCCGCGGGCGTGAAAAAAAGCAAACTGGTCCACACCCTGAACGGATCCGGGTTGGCTGTGGGAAGAACCCTGCTGGCCATTCTGGAGAATTACCAACAGGAAGATGGCAGTGTGGCTATTCCTGACGTGTTGTCGCCTTACTTCGAAAAACGTTTTTGAGAGTTATCCAAACCCGTGAGCATTCCCTAGTGATACGGAGGGGAGAGAAAAACACTCTCCTCAGGAATAGAAAGGTTTACCAGCCCCCCAACCAGCGGATTATGCTCCTGATATTCTGAAACAGTAAGCTGTATTTTCAGCTTCACCCCGCAATCAACAGTGAGTAAAACATGCTCTCCGGCCTGCTCAATACAAAGGATCTTGCCTGTCCACTGGTTTGCTGAAATCCGGCCCGCGTCTTGAAAACAGAATATTCCCGCCGGATCTATGTAAACCTTGCAAGAACCCGAGAGATCATCCTCCTGCTGATTTTCAAGACGCAGGCCGCAGCTGTCATTCAGTTCACAGAAAAGAGAACCACCTCTCTCCTGCTTCACGCTGCACCTGAAATTATTCTCGTTTCCCCTCTCCGACAACTTCCCATGGGAAAGTATCAGGCTGTGATCTGCCAGCTGCCTGCCCTGGGACAGATAATGGGTGGCTACCATAATAGAGGTACCCGCCTCTGCGTTGATCTTTTTCAGGATACCAAGGATAATCTCCTGGTTTTCTTCATCAACATTTGCCGTGGGCTCATCACAGAGCAGCACCTCAGGGGAAACCGCCAACCCCCGTGCCAGAGCAACACGCTTACTCTCTCCCCCGGACAGCTTATGAGCATCAGCATTGCTGAATTTTTCCATACCCACAAGCGCCAGGACCTCGTTGACCCGTTGCTCCCGCTGTTTTCTATTCACCCCGCGTACCTTCAATCCAAATTCCACATTTTTCCAGACAGGACCTGTGAAAAGAATGGGGTACTGATCCAAGAGAACCACCCGACGACGCACTCGCAACAGGGAATCCCTGTCATAACAAACCGTCCTGCCACAAAACTGTAGAACACCCTGATCCGGTCGATCAAGAAAAGCAAGAAGCGTCAGCAGGGTGGTCTTTCCCGCACCGTTGGCACCAGTGAGGGCATATATTTTATGCTTCTCTACCACAAAGTCCCTAATATCGAGGATCCTGCGCCCTGTAAAGTCCTTTATTAATCTGTCCGTCTTATACAGCATCAGCCCAGGTCCTCCCCTGAAAAAAATGAAAAAGGAGGTTCACCCCGAAGGCAATAGTCATCAGGGTCAGACCAAGGGCTACGGCAAGGGCAAACTCCCCCTTATCATACTCAAGGGCCATGGCCGTCGTCATGGTACGGGTAAACCCCCTGGCATTGCCACCAAGCATCATACTGATCCCCACTTCAGCAATCACCCTGCCGAATGCTGCAATGACTGCCGCACCAATGCCATAACGGGCCTCTTTAATAATCACCAGAACCATCTGGACCCTTGTGGCTCCAAGAGTCAGGGCCGTCTTACGGTAACGGTTGTCAATTCTGCTTATTGCCGCAATGGTAAGCGATGTCACCAGGGGAATAATCAGGATAACCTGACCTATGATAATCGCCTTCTGGGTATAGAGAAGTTCCAGGGAACCAAACATCCCGTGCCGGGAAATAAAAGCATAGACCAGTAGTCCGATCACCACCGTGGGAAGAGCCAGCAGAGTATTGAGACAGGTGAGAAGGAAACGCTTGCCGAAAAAGCTGGAATAGGAGATCAAAAACCCGCAGGGGATCCCGAACAGAGATGCGATCAAGGTTGAAACAGTACTGACTTTCAGAGACACTGCAACAATGACAAGCAGCTCAGGATCACCACTGACAAGTAGCAAAAAGGCAGAATGGAGACTATCGAGTAGGAGATCCATGGCTGTTTGACATTGTTGCAGAGTTATTATCAGCCGGAACAGAATACCGGCACATCCTACTTCCTGGAAAATGATTATAATAAAGTAGTATCACATTATCACTGGGCATCAGGATAAAAAAGCTGCGTCCCCTCAAGTCTGTAGTCAGCAATCAGTTTCTGGCCGCGTGCCCCGGTTATCCAGTCAACAAATTTCATGGCGAGTTTGTACTGGACAGCCGGATATTTTTCGGGATTAACCGGTATAATTCCATAAGGATTTGCAAGCTCAGCCCCCCCCTCACTTAACACTTCAAGATCAATGGCCATGCTTCTGCCAAATTTATACTTTATATATGTTCCCCGATCAGCAAGGGTATAGGCCTGTTTTTCATCGGCATAAGTGAGGACCTTCCCCATTCCCTGCCCGATGGAAAGATACCAGTCCCTGGAACCCACAGGACGAACAAAAGAGACTTCTCTTTTCTTTCCCTTTTTAACAATTGTTTGACTGACCTCTTCCAGCTGTACCCCACTTGCCGCCCACAGAGCCTGCTCCCTGGTGTGGGTCCCGCTATCATCACCCCGGGAAACAAAGAGCGCTTTTGACTCTGCAACACCGGCCAGGGCAACAGCAGCCGATTTTCCGGAAATCCCTGCCGGATCCACCGCAGGCCCCAGAATCACGAAGTCATTGTGCATCACCGCATAGCGCTTTGTTCCGTACCCTTGCTCAACAAACTCCGTTTCACGCCCCTTGGCATGGACAAAGATGACATCAACATTTCCATCCATTCCATCCCGAATGGCCGCCCCCGTCCCCTTAGCAATGACCTTCACCCGAACAGTGGTGTCATGCTCAAAGGCTGGCAGCAAGATATCAAGCAATCCGGAAGACTGAGTGGAGGTGGTGGTGGACATCTTCAACACCTTCTCCTCACACCAGCTATTCTCAGAAAAAGCCATCAGCAGTAAAAAGATTCCCAAAACTCCCGCAACATTCTTCAACATCAGTTATACTCCTTTTTTTTATCAGGGGAAAAGCATCTTCCCGTATAGAGGCACATCATAGCTGGCAGCAGAGCCAGACAACCTCTGAAACTCGCCCTCATGGAGCAGGTGCAAAGTTTTCACGACTCCACCATCTGGTAACGCTTGATCTTTTTCAACAATCCCTGACGGGTTATATTCAGCAACTTTGCAGCCTGAGTCTTATTCCCCGAAGCCTTCTTCATCGCCTTGCGGATAAGGCGCTTTTCCAGAGCTGTTACCTGGTCCGGCAAGGAGAAATCATCACTTGCAGCAACCGGCTCACCACCATAACTGGCATCTGCAAATGACCGCAACTCACGGGAACAGGTCTCCACCTGCATAAAGAGATCATCCCTGGTAAGGGCCACAAGACGCTCCACCTCTTTTAAGAGCTGGCGAACATTTCCCGGCCATGGGTACTCTTCAAAAAGAGCCAGAAGGTCCGGATTGAACCCGGCAATATTCTTTCGAAAACGGCGATTAATTTCCTCAAGAAAGGACAGGGCAAGGGGAAGAATGTCTTCCCTTCTCTCCCGAAGAGGTGGAATCTCTATTTCAACAGAAAAGAGCCTGAAAAAAAGGTCTTCTCGAAATCCACCTTTTTCCACCTCCCTGGCCAGGTTGCGGTTAGTGGCAGATATAAGGCGCACATCATAGGGGATGATGACACTGCTGCCAAGACGTGACCCCTCCTGTTCCTGTATTGCCCTGAGAAATTTGGGCTGAACCATAAGCGGCATTTCACCTATTTCATCAAGAAAAAGGACCCCCCCCTTAGCCTCTTCAAAACGGCCCTTACGACATCTGTCCGCCCCTGTGAAGGCTCCTTTTTCATGCCCGAAAAATTCACTCTCGACCAAAGCTTCCGGCAGACAGGCACAGTTCACCGGGACAAAGGGCCGGCCATCTTTCCCGGCATTCTCATGTATCATTTTAGCAACAAGCTCTTTTCCGGTTCCATTCTCACCCTGAATAAGAACATTAACCGGGGTATCCCTCAGCACCAGCACCAGATCGAGCACCTCGCGCATGGCAGGACTTTCTGCAATAAAACGTCCGTCTCTCACCGCATCAAATTCAAGGCGGGTGACTTCGGAATCAAACTCTTTGGCAATGTGGACGATTTTTTTATTCAGCAGTATAGATTCTATGGAAATAGAAAGATACCCGGCAATCTCCTCGAGCTCCTTTTGATTTTCGGCATTAAATGAATCACTTTCAAGGGTATTCAATAGCTGAATAACACCAAGAACTTCATTGCTGGTAACGTTGTGAATCGGAGTACAGAGGGTATTACGGCTTTTAAATCCTGTTTGCTCATCAGCGAGGAGATGGTAGCCGTTTTTGGCCCGAAGATCATTTTCAATAACACTCTTGCCACCTGCCATCACCCGACCAACAATACTTCCCTGCAACGGGGCCTCTATCACATTCGCCTCAAGCCCTGTACCATACATGGAAACCAGGGAGTCAGTGTCCGACTCTTTGAGAAAGATGGTGCAACGCTCCACCTGCATCAGCTTCGGAAGAAGACGAATATAAAATGTGATCAGAGAGTTGTACTCATCAACTGACCAACTGTTACTCACATGAGCAAGGCGCTGCTGCAGTAGTGAAAGGCTTTTTGCAACTTCCATAATACTCCTTCCTCCATACACTTTGGAGGATAGTGAACACTATCTTTACGATCGAAAACTACATTTACACCTTTTCACATTGTACGTAAACAGAATTTTCTCTTACCCAAACAGGCGATCTTCTGTCTTTAGAAAGTTGAAGACCTTTGCCCCCATGAGAAACCCGTGGCAGCATAGCAAAAATACTATCCTCAGTAGGGGAAACAAAGTTGTCACTTTTATGACTTCTGGCCTGACACAACAAAGACGCCACGGCACATCAAACAGATAAGTTACTAATATACCTACCCATAAAAACACTACCAACCATATGGTACAATATTTGCTTACATAGTTTGTTGTAAACAATCGCTACCTTAGCAACTTATTAAAAGGAATCTGCAATGCCACAAATATTCGAAGATATTCTTACTCAGCCCATACCGGCGACACCCGCCTATACGCACTCCCCCGGTGAACAGGATCGCCAACCACCGTCCCTGGTAGCCCAGCAGTTGCAATCCGAAAAGCTCCTCAGTCACGAAGACGAAATTTCCTACGCCAGTATCATAAGAGGAAATTTCTACGCCATTATCGACAGCGTAAAAAATATAGAGCCCACCTCATCTGAAATTGCCCTCCTTCAGAGAACCATCAAGATCTGGGAGAAGAAAAACAACCCCGTCAAGCCCGGCAAGCGCCGCCTTGACCATATCTTAACGACCCTGGAAGCCGTTTGCGAACAATCTCCTGAAGATGCCGAAACCCAGTTCCTCTGCGACCAGCTGAGAATCCAGGCCCAGGAAATTGAAGAGGCCAAGGATCTGCTCATCACCGCCAACCTTCGCTTGGTCTGTTCTATTGCCAAAAGATACACAGACCGTGGGTTGAGTCTAGCCGATCTTATCCAGGAAGGATGTATCGGATTAATGCGGGCGGTATTTCGCTTTGACCACAACACCGGCAGGAGATTTTCAACCTACGCTTCATGGTGGATACGACAGGCAATCACACGGGCCATACCCGAAAAGACCAGAACCATAAAGCTCCCCTGCCATTTCCTTGTTTCGCGTAACCACTTCAACAAAACCTTCAGCGGCCTGCGCAAACAGTTGGGCAGAAAGCCAACAATGAAAGAGTTGTCCCGAAGCACCTATATGGATCACGACAAGATGCTCTCCATTATAGAAACAAGCATGGAGCCGGTTTCCCTTGAAGAACCAGTGGGGGACAACAGTCAAAATCTCATGGGGCTGATAGAAAATGAAAATGCAGCCTTGCCTGATGACATTGTCATCACAAGCGATCTGCGAAAACAGATCGAAAACATTCTCAGCACCTTGAGCAGCAGAGAAGCTCAGGTTCTTCGCCTCCGCTTTGGATTAGGTGGAAGGTGCGAATGCACCCTCGATGAAGTCGGAAAACAGTTCAATGTTTCCAGAGAACGTATTCGCCAGATTGAGCAGGAGGCCTTAAAACGACTGAGACACCCCACACGCAGCGACCACATGCGCTGCTTCCTCGAAAGCAATTAAGAACTCGACACTCGCTGCGACGATCATTTCTCCAAAGCAAGCTGCAACAGCCTGTCGATAAGTTCGGTAAAGTTGAGACCGAACTTTTCTGCGGCCTGGGGTAGCAGACTGGTCGGAGTCATTCCTGGAATAGTATTGGTCTCGAGCAGATACAGGGATCCATCGGCAGCAAGCATCATGTCCGTCCTGGAACAACCGCGCAGTTGCAGGATCTGGTGGGCCCGTATTGCATATTTTTGAGCAAGCGCTGTAACATCAGCACTCACCTCTGCCGGACACACCTCCCTTGAAGCACCTTCCTGATATTTTGCAGTATAATCAAAAAAGCTGAACTCCTCTCCAGGAATTATTTCAACCAGTGGCAGTGGAATTAGTTCCTCATTCCCCAACACCCCGACTGTAATCTCCCTGCCGGATACAAACGCCTCAACCATCACCTGGGAGTCGTGCTTGTACGCAAGCCGTATTCCATCCCGCAGCTCATCACTATTCCGGGCAACACTCATACCAAGACTGGACCCCTCACGGGCAGGCTTCACAACCACTGGACACCCGATACTTTGAAGGAGTCGAGCCGGATCATCACCGTCTTCGGGCCTGGCCATGTCCCATCTCGCAACCGGCAATCCATTGAGACGATATAATATTTTGGACATATTTTTATCGATGGCAAGGGCGCTGCCAAGAACGCCAGAGCCCTGATAGGGAATTCCGAGCAGATCAAGAAACCCCTGAACAGTCCCATCTTCACCATGAATACCGTGGAGTAGTATAAAAGCCACATCAATATTCCCAGCCTCACGACTCAGCCTGCCAAGATCCGTTTTGGGGTCATAGCGAAACACTTCATACCTATCACGATTTATGGCCTCTTCAAAACCTGCAGCACCAGCCAGAGAAACCTCGCGCTCACCTGAGGCACCACCGGCCAGCAGAGCGACCCGGATTTTATCTTCAGCACTCATAGCTATCCTTTCTTTTACATGAATCTGCGACAGATTCGCGATTGTTTTCCTGGTAACATATTAAAATAAAAAATATCGAACACTCATGGATCCAGGATTTACCCCTGTCACCGTTGATAAATAGACCCTTCCTGTTATTCTACCGCATGATAAGAGCAACATCCACAGCGACCTGCAAATCCCTGCTGTTTTTTTTTGAGCTATGGGGGTAATATATATACATGAACAGAGATATATTTCAAAAAATTGTGCAAATTGTCGGCAGAAAACACTGCAGCATGGAAATTGAAGAGCGCCACTGCTACTCATACGACAACAGCAAGCAGACATTTCTTCCGGATGCTGTCGCCCTACCCGATAGTACCGAGCAGGTCGCAGCCCTTGTAAAACTTGCCAACAACAACAAAATTCCAATTGTTGCCCGTGGAGCAGGAAGCGGTACGACAGGTGGCGCCATCCCTACCCACGGTGGAATTGTACTGAGCTGCACCCGACTGAACCGAATCCTTGAAATAGACCGGGAAAATCAGATTGCCATAGTAGAACCTGGAGTGATCACCGGGGAATTCCAACAGCAATTAAAAAAACATGGTCTCATGTATGCACCCGACCCAGCCAGCCTTAAATTCTGCACCATTGGTGGAAATGTTGCAGAATGCGCAGGGGGGCCCTCTGCCATTAAATATGGAGTGACTAAAGACTCAATCATCGGCCTTGAAGTGGTCCTTGCAAACGGCGATATCCTGTGCACCGGTTGCCGTACCGAAAAAGGGGTGGTTGGCTACGATCTCACCCGACTCTTTATCGGCTCTGAAGGAACCCTCGGGATTATCACCAGAATAATCACCAGACTCCTCCCCCTGCCGGAACACAAAGAAACATTCCTCCTCACTTCCAGATCCCTGCCAGAGGCAACTGCGCTTGTGGCCACCATTCTTCAGAAAAACATCCTGCCCTGTACTCTGGAGTACATGGACAAAACTGCCATAGCAGTTGTCTCTAATCTTCTCCCCGAAGCTCCGGGAAAAGATATTGAGGCCATGCTGATAATAGAGATTGACGGCAGCCAAAAACACACTGCTGAGCAGGCAGAACTTTTAAGAAACCTGGCTGCCACCAGAGAGCTGTGCACCCTGAGGCAGGCAGCAACGGAGGAGGAAGTAACTGAAATCTGGAAGGCGAGGCGCTCCATTTCTCCCGCGGCATTCAAACTCAGCCCGCACAAAACCAGCGAAGACGTTGTGGTACCAAGAAGCCGCATTCCCGAACTGGTCAGCTTCTGTGAAGCATTGAGCCGGGATCTCGAGCTTACCATCCTCACCTTCGGACATGCCGGCGACGGAAACATTCACGTCAACATCATGTCCTGCAACACAACAGAATTGGAAAAAGAAAAGGTCGTCGCCGCAAAAAAAGCTCTTTTTGAAAAAGTACTCGGCATGAATGGCACCCTTTCCGGAGAACATGGTATCGGGACAAGCAAGTCAGCCTTTATATCCATGGAACTCAATGATACCAGCATAATGATTATGCAACAGATCAAACAGCTTTTTGATAAAAACAATATCCTGAACCCTGGGAAAATTTTTCCGGCAAACAAGTTCAGTGACCCTTCTGCCTCTTGCTGAAAAATCCATTGACAGACACAGAAGTTTTTTTTATATAAAGAAGATTATTGTCATGACTTTTTATAATTGTAATGAAAGTCTGAAAATTCTTGTTTTCGGATTTTTCGTAAATATTGTTGATAACGGAGCCCCAAATGATAGAAGTTGAAGTTCGTGGAGATCTTGAGTATGCCATCAGGCAGCTGAAAAAGAAACTGCAGATTGACGGCATCAAACGTGAACTGAAACGCCGGGAGCATTATGAAAAACCCAGCGTCAAGAAACGTCGCAAACAAGCTGAAGCTCGTCGTAAACTCCGCAAGTTTAACCGTGTCAGACGCGGCTGAGAGTAAGAAAGCTTTATTTTACCTGCGCCCGCTGTAATGAGTACAACGGGCGTTTTCTCTTTTGCACCACAGTCTGCCATCGCCAGAAAGCCCCTCCCACAAGAGTTTACCTCTGCCAAAGAGCTCTTTCTCCACTATCTGATCACCGAGAAACGCTTTGCAGAAAACACTGTCGCAGCCTACAACGCAGACATTCACTTTTTTCTCAATTTTCTCATTACCAAAAAGAAGAAGCTGAATCAGGTGAACAGCAAGGTCGTCCGCAGCTTCCTTGAGCTATGCCGCAGTAGAAATATTTCAAATCGCAGCAATGCCAGGAGGATCTCAGCGCTACGAAGCTTTTTTCATTTCCTCACTGCAGCCCATATTATTCAAGACCACCCTTTTTCAAATATCACCGCCCCGAAAAGCGGAACAAGCCTCCCAAAAGGACTGTCAGTGGCTCAAGTGAACCGCCTGTTACAGCCTCCAACAATTCCCACTCCGCTCTCACAACGCAACCATGCCATGCTGCAACTCCTCTATTCCACAGGATTGAGGGTCTCAGAGCTGACCAGTCTCCCTGTCACCAGTTGCAACCTCTCTTCCTGTTTTATTCGAGTTCTTGGCAAGGGAGAAAAAGAGCGCCTGATACCCTTTGGAACTCCTGCAAAAGATGCCATTGAATCCTACCTGGATACAGCCCGTCCCATGATCCTTAAAGGCAGACGCAGCAACACCCTTTTTATCACCAATCGCGGCCAAGGAATGACACGACTCAGATTCTGGCAGATAATTAAAGAGGCTGCACGTGCTGCCGGAATACGTGAGCAGTTATCCCCCCATAGCCTACGCCACTCGTTTGCCACTCACCTTCTCTCCCATGGCGCCGATCTTCGCTCAGTTCAACTCATGCTTGGCCACTCAGACATCACCACAACCCAGATTTACACCCAGGTGGACCGGGATCGCCTGAAATCACTCCATAAAAAATTTCACCCTCGCGGCTGATCCCGGGTATTAATCCGGTTCATCAGCAGAGAAATACCTTATATTTTTTTTTTCATATGGGCAGTTAAAACAACTGGTAAAAAGAGAGAAGAATAGAGTACCATTCACCACTGTCTCCAATAATTTCGTTCAATGATGAACATTCCACCTGCCCTCTTTCTATGAAAGTCATTACCTCCCACCTCAATGCAGACTTCGACAGTCTCGCCGCCATGATAGCAGCCCAGAAGCTTCACCCCGATGCGGTAATGGCATTTCCTGGATCCCAGGAAAAAAATGTTAGGCGGTTTATCGGCGAAACACTCAAATACAAATACGAATTTGTAAAACCCAAGCACCTCGACCTCAACCAGATTACAACGCTCATTGTGGTGGACACCCGACAAAAATCCCGTATTGGAGAATTTGGAAAGTGCAGTGACTCCCCAAAGACTAAAATCTACATCTACGACCACCACCCTGACAACAAAGACTCCATAAAAGGAGACATTGAGTCAATTGCTCTAGTTGGATCAACCACCACTATAATATGTCAGGAACTGAAAGCAAAAGAAATTCCAATCTCCCCGGATGAAGCTACAATTTTTGGCCTTGGTATATATGAGGACACTGGATCCCTCACCCACCTGACCACAACACCAGAGGACCTCTTTATTGTTGCCTGGCTTCTTGAAAAAGGTGCTCAGCTCGACATCATTTCCCAGTTTCTTTCCTACGATCTTTCCTCCCGCCAGGTAAGTCTGATTCACGAACTTGGTAAGACTGCCCAATCCTATATAATATCCGGGATTAAAACTGTCCTTGTGAATCTCACTTTACAAGAATATGAAGACGATTTTTCCCTTATTGTACGCAGGTTCATGGTGATGGAAAACCTCAACTGTCTTTTTGCCCTGGTGTGTATGGAGGGACGTATCTACCTTATTGCCAGATCACGAATCCCCGAAATCAATGCCGGAGCCATTGCCCGTGACTTCAATGGTGGCGGCCATGCTTCTGCTGCTTCAGCTACCATTCGTGATATGACCATGATTGAGGCCCAGGAACTGCTTATTCGCAGCCTTCACCGTCACATCAAGCCACAGGCCATTGCCGGAGAAATGCTTTCCAGCCCGGTTATCAGCATCCCACCCGAAACATCCATCCTTGAGGCCAACAAACTGCTTACCCGATACAACATTACCGTTCTCCCCATTATCACCAGCAGTGCAACTGACAACCGTCCCATCCTCCACAAGGAGATTATTGGAACCATCTCAAGAAGGATCATAGAAAAAGCAATTCATCACAACCTGGGTTCTTTCCCGGTGAGTGATTACATGACAACAGACGTTGAGGTACTTCCTTTAAGTGCTACTCTCGCCGAAATTGAAGAGCTGATCATAGAAAAAAGACAACGACTGATCCCCATTATCCATGAACAAAAGCTTGAAGGTGTTATCACCCGGACCGATCTCCTCAATATGCTCATAAATGACCCGGGGCACCTTCCCCAGGATTTTGGTCGCGAAGATGGACACCCAGCAAGGGAAAAAAACAAAAATGTCCTCCAGCTGATGAGTGAAACTCTGCACCGTGACCTTATCATTCTCCTCAGAACCATTGGAGAAGTTGCTGAAAGTTCCGGTTTCAAAGCTTACGCAGTTGGTGGATTCGTTCGCGACCTGCTCATGAAACAGAAAAATCTTGATCTTGACATTGTTGTTGAAGGTAATGGAATTGTCTTTGCAAAGCACCTGGTGGCCCGACTTGGCGGCAGACTCAGAAGTCACGAGCGTTTTGTCACAGCCAATGTAACTCTGGCTGATGGATTTAAGATCGATGTTGCCACAGCGAGACTGGAATACTATGAATATCCGGCAGCGCTGCCAACCGTTGAGCTTTCATCAATTAAACTTGATCTCTTTCGGCGAGACTTCACTATTAATGCCATGGCCCTGCAGCTCAATCCTGAGAAATTCGGGATTCTAATTGACTTTTTCAGCTGTCAGAACGATCTGAAGGACAAACTTATAAAAGTGCTCCATAACCTGAGTTTTGTTGAAGATCCCAGCCGTATTCTGCGAGCCATTCGCTTTGAAAGACGGATGGATTTCAAGATAGCCAGACACACTGAAAAACTGATCCAGGGAGCCGTGAAAATGGACCTCTTTGGCCAGGCAACCAACCCAAGGCTCTTCTCAGAACTTAAACAGATATTTTCGGAAGAAAACCCGATACTTGCCATAAGAAGACTTGCGGATTACAACCTGTTCCAATTTCTTTGGCCAGATCTGTTACCCAATCTGAAAACCGATCGACGGTTTCTACATATATTGAGACAGACTCAGCAGGCCCTGTCCTGGTTCTCTCTGCTCTACCTTGAGGAAGAGATTGAATCGTGGAGAATTTATCTGCTTGCCATCATGGCAAGATCCCGCCCGACACAGATAGAGTCTTTCTGCAAACGTTTCCAGATCCACGATCAGGTATGCCGCGAGCTAATCATCCAGAAGCTCAAGGCCGAGGAGCTTGCCAATAAGCTCTATATCAAAATCCCGGCAAAAAACAGCCTCATCCGAAAAATGCTGTCTTCACTCTCCAACGAAGGTTTACTCTACCTTATGGGCATAGCCAGAAAAAAGGAAATAAAAAAGACGGTGTCACTCTATGTCACCACTCTGCGCACCATTCAGCCACTGCTCAATGGTGATGACTTAAAGGAATGCGGGTATACCCCCGGCAAACTATTCAAGAAGATCCTCACCGCTCTTCGGGATGCACGTCTTGATGGCATAGTTGAAAGTCGTGAGGACGAACTGGATTATCTGCACAGGAATTTTCCACGATAAGAATCGCCACTTCCTGCCCTGACCTGAGCACCTGAATCTCAGAAAGCAACCACCTGATTACGACCATTGGATTTAGCAGTGTACAGTGCCCTGTCGGCCCTGCGAATAATCTCATCCCTGTTATCTTTCTGCTGAAAAACTGTGACCCCGACACTGACAGTGACAGCCAGGTTTTTCCCATCAAGCAGCAAAGGGTGATTCAAAATACCCAGCCGCAGCTCCTCGGCCATATTCATTGCCGTTTTCAAATCACAGCCTTTTAGTAGAACCATAAATTCCTCCCCACCCCAGCGGCATTTAATATCTGTCTCACGTAAACGGGATTTTATCAGCCCGGCAATATGCACAAGCACTGCATCCCCAGCAAGATGCCCATGTGAATCGTTGATTTTCTTAAAATGATCAATATCAAGCAGCAGCAGGGACAACTCGTCGGGAACACGCTTCAGATCAAGTACCAGTGAGTCAAACAGCATATCAAATGCTTGTCGATTATAGAGACCTGTCAACTTATCAGTGGTGGCCATCTCTTCAATATCCAGCTGATACAGAGAGAGCGTTCGATTGGTGATCAGCAGCACGACAGCGACCACCACTGCACAAAACAGTAAATTCAGAACCAACGCACGGGTGAGCTTATCCTGACCTTCAAGCTCACTCTGAATAACAACCAGGTACCAGTCAAACTCTTCAATGTAACGGACATTAAAAAAAACAGGATAATTATCCAGCTCATACTCCAGTGATATAGAATCAACCGCATTGATTTTATTCAGAAACGACTCACTTTTAATCAATTCAAACAGGGTCGAACTCCGGTCTTTAGCTTCAGCCTGCAGATCAGAATTCAGCATCACCTCACCCTTACTGTCCATAAAAATAATGCTTCGCCCGAATTGCTTCTGGTAGGCAAGAATACGTTCTTTCACCTTTTCAACAGCAAGGCCAATCCCTACAACACCTATGAATATTCCATCATAATCAAGGACCCGGTAGTTGATAAAAACAGTGAGATTATCCTGATTATTCTCATCGATATCGACGTTAATCTCATAATCCTGTTTCAGTTCTCGTACCCGAAAATACCAGTCGTCCCTTTCGTCCTGCGGCCGAACCTGCTTCGCGACCCCACTTGGATGATAGTATTTCCGGGTGTTCTCTGATACAAAAAATGCGGTAACAGCTCCATATTTCAACTTAATCTCAGTTAAATACCGAACAATAGCCCTCTGGTCCTTCTCTCCACCCTTGGCCCAGTCATACAAAAAGGTGTCAGATGCCATAAGAGAAGAGATAAGTATTGGCGGCAGGAGATCACGCTGAATTTCAGAATAAATATTATCTCCGGTAAGGGGTAGTTCACCTGCGGTCAACTGATACCGCAAAGAAGCAATAGAGACAAAATAGCTGAACAGACTGGTGAGTAAAAAACCGACAGTGAGCAGCATACTGACAAAAAGAATCAGACGTTTTTTCTGTTTCAACATACAGGTGTCTTTTCTGTTAAACATTCACAGCAATCTGGGCCCTATGCCTAAGACAGGAATATCCCTTCAACAAAGCAATAAATTACCTCGCTGTTAGACAAGGATATCCTATTTGCCAGGAAAAAAAATGAATATTATTTGCGCCGCTCCGACAAACCCGAGACTTCCTGAGCCAGCAAACCGTATGTTATTTTTAACCGCATCATGCCCATTAAACAGAATTTAATTCATTATTATTGCCAGGTAGCTGAATTTTTACCTTGCACATCCCCATTTTATGAAATATATAAACAAGACAAGACAGACAGAACCATTCCAGAAGCTGCAGGATACTGAAGGGAGGTGAGTGTTTTTTTAACATACCTGATTGTGAATCTTATATCTGTATTTCAGCAGGTTACCACAGACAACAACTACGAAGCCGTCACGGATTCAGAAGGGTAGTATAACGATGCATCACGAAAACTCAAATAGCGCCTTTGATGAAAAAGATAGGTCAATTCTCAACAGCCTGCAGAAAGACTCAACCATCACCAATGCAGAACTGGCAAAACAGGTAGGCCTTTCACCGTCAGCATGTCTCGGCAGAACCAAACGACTCAAAGAGAGCGGACTGATAAAACAATTTGTTGCTGTACTCGATGAACAAAAGGCAGGCCTGGAAGTAGTCACCTTTGTTTTTATAACCCTCACACCTCACGACAGAGAGACCACAGAGTCATTTTTGGCCACCATCCGTGATATCCCCAACATTATGGAGTGTTACAATATCTCAGGAAACTATGATTATCTGCTGAAGATCCTCTCCCCTTCAATCAGTGCATATAGAAATTTTGTAATCGATACCCTCATTGAAGTTCCGGGAGTTGGAAAGGTCGAGACCACCGTGGTCTTAAGCAGTGAAAAACAGTCACATCAGCTGCCACTTATCGATTCACGACTATGGAACAAAGGAGAACGCATATGAACATCACTATCAATGGTGAAAAAGAACATCTCACCGGCCAGACCATTGTAATTTCAGATCTGTTACAAATAAAGAATGTTGAATCTCCGGAAATGGTGTCTGTCCAGCTAAATGGCAAAATTGTGAACCAGGAGCGGTTTCAAAGTACATCGGTCACAGAAAATGATGAGCTTGAATTTCTTTACTTCATGGGCGGTGGGGAGAACAAATGACAGGTTTCACCACCACAGCCATACACGGTATCCGCTCAAAAGAGAATCCACATGGCACCCTGCGGGTTCCGACTTATGACTGCGTCAGCTTTGAATATGAGGATTCCAAAGCCATTCAGCAGGCATTTGAGGGAAAAAGGATGGCACACACCTATTCCAGGATATCCAATCCAACAGTGACCCACTTGGAGCAAACCTTACGTTTATTATCGGGCGGGATAGCTGTTCTTGCAGTTTCTTCCGGAATGGCTGCGATTTCAAACACTATCCTGGCCCTTGGTTCTGCTGGAAAAAACATAATCACAACCAAGCATCTCTTTGGAAACACCCTGTCACTTTTTGAAAAGACCCTTTCCGCTTGGGGCCTAGAGGTCCGATATGTCTCCATGAATGATATGGATACAATTGACACCGCCATTGACACAGATACCTGCTGTGTTTTTCTTGAAAGTATCACAAATCCTCAGCTTGAAGTTGCCGACTGCAACGCCATATCAGTGGTTGCCCAGAAACATGGTGTCCCACTGGTTGCTGACAATACGCTCATGACTCCTTACCTTTTTAACAGCCGGAAAAACGGGGTGGATATCGAGATACTCTCGAGCACCAAATATATTTCAGGAGGAGGAACCACTGTTGGTGGAATTATCATAGACAACGGTACCTTTGATTGGAACAAGTCTGCGAAACTGAAAGAATACGCGGCACGATATGGATCAATGACCTTTATCGCGCGACTTCGCCAGGAAATTTACCGCAATGTAGGTGCCTGTCTCTCCCCCCATAATGCCTCCATGCAGAGTCTTGGTCTGGAAACATTAAGCCTCCGTATTGACAAAAGCTGTGAGAGCAGCCTTGAAATTGCACATTTTCTCAGCAGACACTCCACGGTTCAGGCAACTCACTACCCCGGCCTTCCGGATTCTGCAAGTTATGATATAGCACAAAAACAGTTCGGATCACAATCCGGTGGAATCCTCACCTTTGACCTGAAAAACATTGACTACTGTTTCAAATTAATGGATTCACTCAATGTCATAAGAAGAGCCACCAATGTAAATGACAACAAAAGCCTTATCATCCACCCCTGGTCCACCATCTTTGCCGAATATCGTGATGAAGAAAAATGCGCCATGGGGATCCGGCCGACAATGCTCCGACTCGCAGTGGGCATTGAGGACATAGCGGATTTAATAAAAGACCTAGAACAGGGACTGGAGCAGTTATGATAGATTTCACAGAAGATCAGCTTGAACGATACAGCCGCCACATTCTCCTCCAGGACGTGGGGGTTGAAGGACAGGAAAAACTCCTGAATGCAAAAGTACTTCTTGTGGGGGCGGGTGGACTGGGAGCCCCTGTATCACTCTATCTTGCCGCTGCAGGTGTTGGAACGATCGGTGTCGCTGACAATGATGTTGTGGACCTGTCCAACCTGCAGCGTCAGGTTGTTCACTTCCACAAGGACATAGGTACAGCTAAAGTTGACTCAGCACGGGACAAGATGTTAGCTATCAATCCTGATATAACAGTCAAAACCCACAAAACATTCCTCTGCGCAGACAACATCCGGGAGATAATCAGAGAATATGATTTTGTGGTGGAAGGAACCGATAATTTTCCCGCTAAATTCTTGATCAACGATGCCTGTGTCATGGAGAATATCCCCTTTTCCCATGGTGGTATCCTGCGATTTGACGGGCAGACAATGACTGTTGTGCCAGGAAAATCATCATGCTATCGTTGCACCTTTCGCAATCCCCCTCCACCTGATGTCGTACCGACCTGTTCTCAGGCTGGTGTTTTGGGAGCCATTGCCGGAATGCTCGGTACAATTCAGGCGGCAGAAACCCTCAAATTCATCACCGCTACTGGAGATTTGCTCACAGACACCCTCCTCACTTTTGACGCCAAAAGCATGAACTTTCGAAAGATACCTCTGAAGCAACAGAAGGATTGCCCAATCTGTGGTGAATCCCCACGCATCACCAAACTCGAAGACGCAGTACAGGCAGTCTGCGGAATCTAAGGGGCCAAGGGAAAACTATGCTTATAAATCAATCTGTTCTCTCGGCAATAACAGAGCATGCAAAACAGGAGCTTCCCCATGAGGCTTGTGGCTACCTTGCTGAACGGAATGGGGTTATCGAACAGCACTACCACATGACCAATACTGACAAGGCCGCGGACCACTTCTCAATGGATCCCGGTGAACAGTTCGCTGCAGTAAAAGAGATGCGCAGGCAAGGGCAGAAACTTGCTGCAGTCTACCACAGCCACCCGGAAACACCGGCCAGGCCATCCGAGGAAGATATTCGGCTTGCTTACGACCCAGGCATCAGCCATGTTATCATTTCACTGGCCGTCCCTGAATCCATCAGTATCAAGGCATATAAGATACTATCAGAAGAGGTCTTTCCTGAAAACATCGAGATCAATCTGGAGGCTTAGAAAAATAAAATGAACAAGAAAAAAACGATAGCTGCAGTGAAAAACTGCCGAGGAATAGGATGTCCCATGAACATGGTTCACACCAAGGTTGCCCTTGCAAAACTGGTTTCCGGGCAAGTACTCGAAGTCATCCTTGACGATGGAGCCCCAATCAACAATGTCCCCGGGTCAGTGGAAAGAGAGGGACACACCATCCTCAAGAAGAATTCTCTTGGCGACGGCAGCTGGTCTCTCCTTATTGAAAAAGCATAACCTCAACTACGCTCATACGGTGCAGAAAAAAAGGGGAAGTAACCATCAATAGAACTTCCCCTCAAACCATACGTTATTTCTTTGCTTTTGAAAAGACCAGCTGACCACCAAGGTGCCCTGCAATACCGACGGAACCCAGTAATAAAAGAGATAGCAGCAAAAAGACCCAGCGCGCAGAAGATGCCACCATCAGCACATCCGGCTGCAGCAGTTTCCAAATAATAAGTACAGCCAGCACAGTTATGGCCACAACGCTCGCAGCAATCTTCACCTTAAAAACAGAGGTACTCACTCCCTGATACTTCTTCTGCCAGGTCACATAACCGGATAAAATAACAACTGGCATGCTCAGAAATACCGCAATCATATTATAAAGGGCTGCTGTTTCAAAACTGGTCACACTAAAGATAACCGCAATGATAAAAAACCCCACAGCAATCGGGATAATTCCGTTGGGACTGTGAACACTGATGGGGTGGAGGTGATTTTTCACCATATGATCGGTCATCATGGCGACAAATCCGGTGGAGGGTTCTTTCACCATTTCATCACCAGTTATTTCGCCCCTTGCTGCATCCTCATCCTCGGCCTTTACTTCAAAAAATTTTTCCCGACCTGCACCACAGACCGGACACTTCTCCGGTGGTTCTTCACCTTCATGAATATACCCACACACTGAACATTCCCACTTTTTCATCCCGTAACTCCTGATTTCTTTGTATTTTAATTTATTCCCTGAATCAGCGACAACTTCGTGATTGCTTTTCCTATAACCCACGAAATGTAATTTAAATCCCACATCCTGGTATATAAAACAAACCTAGCTGCATTACCATCAAACGCTCACGGATTCAAGTATGACAATCTCGTAAAAAGGTCAATTGATAGATGACTAAGTAAAAACCTTAAGATGAGAAAAATGTATTTTTTGTTTGATTTCTGCGTACCAGGGCACGTCGTAGTTGATATAAAAAATGCAGCAACGAAGCAGGAAAAGAGTTTTTACGACGCCATCAAGTATACCCATGTGAAACCACATAACTGCAATTTCACATGGGCACATCATTTCCACAACATCCGGATCTACAGACCAAGTGCTTTCGCCACCCCCGCACCGTATGCTGGATCAGCTTTTGAACAATTTGCAATATGACGCTTCTTGATCTCATCCGGCGCATCGCCCATTGCCCTGGCAGTGTTTTCAAATAAAACCTGCTGCTCATCTTTTGTCATAAGCTGGAAAAGCCTTGCAGGCTGACTATAATAATCATCATCTTCCCTGTGGTTCCAGTGTTCCGCAGCACCTTCCACGCTGAGTGGCGGCTCACTGAAATCGGGTTGCTGCTGCCATTCTCCCTGGCTGTTTGGCTCGTAACCTATGGTGCTGCCATGATTGCCATCCACCCGCATGGCCCCATCACGATGATAATTATGAAATGGGCAACGTGGTGCATTCACAGGAATCTGTTGATGGTTCACCCCGAGACGATAGCGCTGCGCATCTCCGTATGAAAAAAGTCTTCCCTGAAGCATCTTATCCGGAGAAAAACCAATTCCCGGAACCACGCTGGCCGGGTTAAAGGCAGACTGTTCCACCTCTGCAAAATAGTTTTCAGGATTGCGGTTCAACTCCAACACTCCGACCTCGATGAGTGGATAGTCTCCCTGGTACCAGACCTTGGTCAGATCGAATGGGTTATATGGACAATCGGCAGCATCTTTTTCTGCCATCACCTGTATAAACATGGTCCAGCGCGGAAAATCGCCATTTTCAATGCTCTGGTATAGATCTTCCTGATGACTTTCCCGGTTTCTACCGACCAGAGCCTCAGCCTCCGCATCACTGAGATTCTTTATTCCCTGCTGGGTATGAAAGTGAAATTTTACCCAATAACGCTCATTTTCGGCATTGATAAAGCTGAAGGTATGACTGCCAAAGCCATGCATATGCCGATAGGTTGCCGGGATGCCTCTGTCACTCATGGTGATGGTTATCTGATGCAGGGCCTCCGGCAAGGAAGTCCAGAAATCCCAGTTGTTCTTTGCACTACGCATATTGGTTCTCGGATCTCTTTTGACCGCATGATTCAAGTCGGGAAACTTCAAAGGGTCACGAAGAAAAAATACCGGTGTATTATTACCTACCAGATCCCAGTTCCCCTGGTCAGTATAAAACTTAAGAGCAAAACCACGAATATCCCGTTCAGCGTCCGCTGCTCCTCTTTCCCCGGCAACAGTCGAGAAACGTGAAAAGACTTCTGTCTTTTTCCCCACCACAGAGAAGAGATCAGCCTTGCTGTACTTAGTGATATCGTGAGTCACTGTAAAGGTACCATAGGCACCTGACCCCTTGGCATGCATACGCCTCTCCGGGATAACTTCCCTGTCAAAATGTGCCAGCTTTTCCTGAAACCAGATGTCCTGCATCAGCATGGGTCCACGCGGCCCCGCTGTCATCACATTCTGATTATCCACCACCGGGGCACCATTATTTCCTGTCAATTTTTTTTCAGTAGACATAATTCATTTTCCTCTAGGTGAAATGTTTTCCGCAACATCCACACTTTATTGTTTATCTTTCCTTCCAATATTCAGACAATTCCTGCACACTCCGTGAAACTCCAAGTGCCGTGATTCTATCATTCCAACCTCCCCTATCCCTTCAGGAAGCTTGCAGCTGTCAAATCTCTGCCAGTAAATATCCTCCACTTTCCTACAGTGGTTACAAATAAAATGATGATGAACCTTGAGATTGGTATCAAACAACGTCCTCTCATTCATAAGATGTAGCTTTTTAACCAATCCCAACTCATCGAATGTTGCCAGTGTCCGATAGACCGTATCCAAAGCGACTGTGGGAAGTTTCCTGCGAAGTCTCTTGTAAATTAACTCCGCCGACGGGTGGTTACTAACTGCCATCAACTCCTTAAATATTTCAAGCCTCTGATGGGTAAGCTTAATTCCGGACTCCCCACACAATTTCTTGAGCTCCTCTATCTGCTGTTTTGTAAATTTTGCATTATCCATTTTGCCAACCTACCTAGTATCATTTATTATTTAAGAATACTTCATACTAAATACGATGTCAATAACTATTACCACATAAAAATCATTAGTGTTTGCATATTACCTAACGGACTCATGTATATTCGAAACAAGCAGCTGGATAAACACAGATCTTTTAAAAAAAACTACGAAATGTATACTAGAATAAAAACTTTTTGATACGAGTGGAGAGGATGACCAGGAGATATACTGCAGCAGCGATAACAATAATGACGGGTCCACTGGGAAGATCCAGGCTATAACTGGCCCCAAGCCCCAGAACCACAAAACTTGCACAAAAAAGGACAGAGAGCACCATCATCTGGAAGATATTTTTTGAAAAATTTCCTGCTACAGAAGCAGGAAGGGTGAGAAGAGCAATCACCATAACAATACCCACCACTCTCACCAGCAGTACAATGGTAAGAGCAGCTAGGCAGAGGAGCAGAAGATAAATCCAGCCGGTATGAACTCCACGCAACCGCGCAAATTCTTCATCAAAACAAACTGCCAGAAATTTATTATAGAAGATCCCCACCAGTGTCAGCACAACGACATCAAGTGCCAGCACAAAAAAGAAATCCTCCTTTGAAACCAACAGAATATTACCAAAAAGATAGCTCATCGGATCAACATACCCTGGGGTCCTGGCGATAAAAAGAAGCCCCGCAGCCATCCCCACTGCCCAGAGGGCGCCGATAACACTGTCTTCCCTCTGCGAAGCATAGCGACTAACCAGCGCCAGAACAACAGCAGCCAGTAAGGCCACCAGCACGGCTCCCTGCATAGGACCAAACCAGGTAATACCAACACCTCTTTCAAGATACAGTCCCAAACCAATTCCTCCGAGAACGCAGTGGGCAATGGCTCCAGCTATATAGCTGATCCTGCGAACCACAACGAAGGTTCCTATGACACCAAAGGGAAGCGAGGCAAATATTCCGGTGAGCAAGGCGTAGCGGAAAAATGGCAGATTAGGATCGGATAGAGCAGCCAAAAATTCAGTCATGCTGATGCCCCTCCGAGCTACAGCAGTGATCATGGCGAATCATCTGCAGGTCCCCACCATACATCTCACGGATAAGATCTCCGGTGAGCGCACTGGTGGGGTGAATCACCACCTGCTTATTAACACAGGCAATTCGTTTGAAAAACGTAGATGCGAAACCGACCTCATGGGTCACCATGAGGATAGTCATATTCCTGTTCAGCTCTGTGAGTAGATCAAAAAGGTGTAACTCCGACTCATGATCTATGTTTGCTGTGGGCTCATCAAGTATCAGAATATCGCCACGGGACGCAAGGGCCCTGGCAATCAGAACCCTCTGTCGCTGCCCGCCGGAAATAGAAGAGAACGGGCGATTCGCTAAATCCTCAATCCCGGTGGTAGCCAGAGACTTCATCACCTGATCTCCGTCACTTTTACTATACCTGCCGGTGAATGACCCTCCGAGACACCCCATGCACACGACCTCAAAGACCGAGATGGGAAACTGCGGGTCATAATGTGCATACTGCGGCACATAGCCAATTCTCAAACGAGCCGCCTCCGGTCTCTCTCCAAAAACCCGCACCGTACCACTGTCTGGACTGAGGAGACCGACAATCAACTTGATTAGCGTAGATTTCCCTCCGCCATTGGGACCCACCACACAGATGGAATCAAAGCTGTTCACCTCGAGGTTTACATCGGTAAGCACCAACTGGGTATCGTAGGAAAACGAGAGATTCCTTATGGAGATGGCACTCTCTCTGTTTTTCTGGTCAGGGCTCACGTTGCAGGACCACCCAAAGCACTGGCAATCTTTTCAGCCATTATCCGAATGGATTCAACACTATTTTCAGCAAGAGGATCAAGGGCTACAACCTTGCCATCAATGGCCCGGGCGATACTCTCGGCGCTACTGGGGTCGAACTGCGGCTGGACAAACACCACCTTCACACCATCAGCCCTAGCCTTTCTGATAAGCGCAAAAAGTTGCCTGGGTGTGGGAGACTTCCCTCCTGTCTCCACCGCAACCTGATGCAGATTATAGCGATGGGCAAAATAGCCAAAGGCCGGATGAAATACAAAAAAAGAAGCCCCGCCATAAGAGGCAAGTTCTTTTAATACAGTGCTGTCAAGAGCATCAAGCTCTCTACTCAATCTTTGAAAATTGTCTCTATAAAGCCGTTCATTGCCAGGCTGCACCCGAACAAGGGAACCTAGCATAACCTCAGCCATGCTCTTTAAGTTTGGGGGTGATAACCAAACATGGGGATCCAGCACCTCCATCCCCCCATGTTCATGTACAGCCTCTTTCATGGGAATTTTCTCGATGTTGTTACTAGTATCTACAATGCGAAGATTGGGAGAGCTACTCTTGAGACGCCTGGTTATTTCATGCTCAAACTCCAATCCTGCAGTAAAAAAGAGTACAGATCGGGACAGGGCCTGAATCTGTCTGGGGGTGGGTTCAAAGGCGTGCGGTTCCTGACCTTTATCCACCAGCAGATGGACTGTGACTTGATCTCCAGCTAATTGCCTGCAGAGCCACCTCTGGGGTGGGATGGAGACGAACACGTCTACCGGGGAACCGGTTGCTGCAAAGAGCTGCCATGGAAACAGCAGTACAAAAAAGAAAAGCAGCGAAATCCCTCTATATCTGATACCCACATTTTTTTTCATATACATTTCTTTTGCAGCCAGCCATTTCACAAAAAGTGTTCGTAACATGCACTGACTCAAATCCGTAAGCATTCGATGATTTTTCCAAACACACCGAATTGCGTTTTTTTACAGCGACATTTCATTATGTTACTCAGAAACCAATCAAAAATCCGTCACAGATTGACAACTGAATCAGCAATCTATTAAGCAGCAGCAATCTCGTCAAGGGAGAATAAGCATTGCAGTGAAAACTGATTTTCAGTATAGAGCAATGCACCATGGCAACCTACCTCCTTAAAAACCTGAAGGCATCACTTTCCAGTGCCGTTCTTATTCTGAAACTGGTTATCCCCTTTTATATCCTCGCTGACATTCTTCTCTATTTTGACCTGCTCAAACCAATAAGTTTCATCTTTTCCCCGGTCACCTATATTTTACAGCTCCCTGCAGAGACAGCAATGGCCATTTGTGCCGGGGTTTTCCTGAATATGTATGCTGCTGTCGCATTTGCCGCCCCCCTTGGTCTCAGCTCCCAGGAATGGACCATTCTTGGAGTCTTCCTCGGAGTCTGTCACTCTATACCGGTGGAAAACAGCATCATGAAAAAACTGGGAATCAGCTTCACCTACTCCACCTGTCTCCGGGTTTCCATGGCTTTCCTCACCACCCTGCCCCTCCTCTATCTGCCTGCCAGTCTGTTTACCGGAGAAGCCAGCACCAGAGAGGTACAACTCACATCCTATAATAACATTCCGGACCTGCTCCTCCACTCACTCACCAATGCGGCAACACTTTCCATGAAAATCATCTTTCTCATTACAGCGGTGATATTTCTGATGGATGGGATAAAACGGACAAAGTTTATCAGCGACTATGGACAAAAGGTCCAGACATCATTCTCTCTTCTCACCGGACAACTCCTTGGTATAACCTACGGTGCCGGTATCCTGTTTAAGGAGGCTGAATCCGGGAACCTAGACAGAAGAGATATTTTCTTCATCGGTACCTTCCTCATGATCTGCCACTCACTCATTGAGGACCCCCTGCTTTTCGTTCTCTTTGGTGCCAACTACTGGATTCTAGTTGGCAGTCGACTTGCTATGGCCTGTCTGGTGACTCTGTTGCTTCGCAGGTTTTTATTCAACACTGAACTATCAGCAAAAAAACATTCTTAAAGGTTAGTTACCAGAAGAACAATGGTATAAAGCCACCACGGACTCAGGTTTCAGACATCTACTCCTTGCACCACCACCTTTCAGTGCTTATCCTTGATTCAAACTATCTCGTGAGTGTTCTCTCTATAAATATGATGGACTCGAAAAAAAGCCCCATATCCGAGGCACGGAGAGATCCTGTCTTTTCGGCGTACCATAAAGGTACCTTGAAAAGATAATAATTTTGTACCCCAAGGGCACTTCCTGCGGGGCGCACCCCAAGGGCACTTCCTGCGGGGCGCACCCCAAGGGCACTTCCTGCGGGGCGCATAACGAAGCAGGTGAAAAGTTTTTCACGACGCTGGAAAATATACTCAAACAACAATTATGAACGACATCATCCTACAGATCATTATCCTGGCTCCACCCATTCTACTGGCACTCACCGTCCATGAGTTTGCCCACGGCTATGTGGCCTATCGGTTTGGAGATCCCACAGCACGGGACCAGGGCAGACTGACTCTAAACCCTCTAAAACATCTCGATCCTCTGGGAACCCTGGCATTTTTCATCATCAAGATAGGTTGGGCAAAACCGGTTCCCGTAAACCCCCATTATTTCAAGAACCCCCGCAGAGATATGCTCTGGGTGGCCTTGGCCGGGCCTGCTGTGAATCTGGTTCTGGCAGTCATCAGTGCAATATGCGCCAAAACCGTATGGTTTATCGCCGCCACAATTCCCTACTCTGTCCTGGCTGAAGCTATCCTAGTACCACTGAACAAGGTGCTGCTGGCTTCTGTCTGGATCAACCTGGTACTCTGCATATTCAACTTCCTCCCCATCCCCCCCCTGGATGGAAGCAAGATATTGGCAGGTATCCTCCCCCCCGACATGGCGCGGTCCTATGCCTCAGTTGAACGGTACGGTTTTGTAATCATCATGATTCTTGCCTTTTCAGGGATACTCTCTAAAATGATCATGCCTGTGATTTCATTTGTGCAACACATACTGCTGTAAAAAAATACCCTTTCAAACAGATAACGCCCCTGCAGACAGTCGTCCACAGGGGGGTTACCCAACACTGATGGATTCGCAAAAACTCTTCATTCCGGGGGTACCCGCAAAAAAAAAAGAAGAGATAAAGAAAAGTGCTATTTTTTGACCCAGTTGCCGTCCACATTAATAAATTGACCGGTCGGTGTCTTCTCGATGGCCTTTTTTCCGGCAAGTTGCTCCACAGCATTCAATGACGTCTTGTTTCTTGACGAAATTTTCTGATAATGAGCCTTGCGTTTGGCATTAATCGTATCAACAAGTTCCTGGACCTCCGGGCTTGCTTTTACCGGAGCTAAATACCCCGTTGCTGTTTCACCAACCAGCCCACTGACCTTGGCTTCCTGTAAATTCAGCGCAAAGGCAGGTTGGCAGATCAACAACAGAGCGAAAACCATTAACGTTACAACTTGCTTCATAATTACTCTCCTTTCCTGAGAAATGTTTTAGAGGGTTATCCTGAGTCCGTGGGCATTCAATGGTGAGGTAGCCTGTTTTCTAATTTTACACTTGCATTTCAGCACATTACCAAGAAAACAATCTCGATTCCGTCACAAATTCGAAATCAAAAGAGACCGCTGTCCTCACTGAGCACGTCATCAAGCTCTTTATCCACCTTCACCAGGATTTCATGCTGTATTTTAACATTGAGGTTGATGGTTATTGGCTTATCCGGTGCTGCCACTTTAACCGTAGGGCTGCAACCGTAACTGAAGAGCACAACCGCCATCAGAAAAATCACTTTATATTTCATAAACTCTCTCCATCTTCTTAAAAAACTTTCACCAACATCCTGATTAGTTGTAATGCTGTTTCAAACGTTTGTCCAGCTCGTCGGTCAACCCTTTGCTGAATCGCAGACTCTGCAGCAAGGCCGGCAGGTTCTGTTCGGCATGAATATTGAGCTGTACCGGCCGGATTGTATCAAGTCCAGGACTCTTCCCCAGCAGACTGATGTCAAGGTCGAGCTGTCCGGAAGCCTTATACCCAGCCGTTGCTGTCAGGGTACTATACTGCAGATTTTCAACAGCCAGTAACGCATAACCAGTCACCCCGGTCTGCCCGGCACCAGCAGGTGTATAACGAATCACTCCTCCTGGTGATTCACTATACAGCTCTCCGCCCTCAACAGTCACCTCTCGACCTTTCACAGCGACAGGTATTGAACCGCTAACCTTCCCGGTCACATGAAGACTGTCCATCTTTATTAGATCCACAATGGTCTCCAGATCAATATTGGCAAGATTCACAACAAAGGTGGAGTCCGGCTGGTTAAGATCATAACAGATTTCCGGACTGTTCACCCGGCCGGCAAAGAGCCCGGCATCCAGTTCATCAATCTGCAACACTGGCAAAGGGCCGACCTGAGATGGCAGTAGGTCGATACTAGCCCGGATAGCAGTCACATCCACTCCTCCAATCAGACGCTCAAGAAAAAAGCTTCCCGACCTGTTGCTGGCTAGAACCGGAAAAAGGGAAATATCCTGATGCAGCTCCAGACCTTTGAACAGTAGATTCTGGTAATAACCGCTCCCTCCTCTGATACCTGCCTGGAGAACCGCTGAACGCAATCCGGAACGATCCCAGTCGCCAGTCAGTCGGAAGTCCAGGCTGCCACCCTCAAGGTTGCCTGGATAGTCCCAGTGCGCCAAAAGAGCCGACAGTCCTGATTCCCCTTCAACAAATTCAAGAGTTTCCTCTGTTTCAAAAATCACACTGCCGCGTCCTGTAACAAGATCATGCTGCCCCTTCAGCTGCAGCCAGGAATCCATCTTCTGTGGTGTAAACAGTACCCTCCCGCGAACCTGATTCTCTTTATAAGTCAGAATGGCAGAAATATCTTTCACCGCCAGGCCCTGCTGTTCATTACTGAAAAAGGCATCAGAAACCTGTAGCTCTGCCCCAATCCCAGTCTCCCCAAAAGAACTCCGAACCCCTGAAAAAGTGCAACTGGCTGGTCCGATGTCAGCAAAAGCACCTCTTCCAAAAATACTGAAAGGGGTGCAGTTGAACGTATTATCAGCAACTTCCCAGCGCCCCTCTCCAAATGATATCTGCAACGGTCTGGCAACGCAGAAATCAAGCTTTTTCACCCTGAACTCACCCATCAGCAGATTTTCCAATATGAACTTCTGTTGATCAAAAAAGAGCAGTTGCTGCTGCCCGTCGCTCTGGCTGACAACACCCCTAAGTCCAACATTCAAACGACCAAGGGTTAGCTGTTCAGTTTCAATTTTCACAGCCTCAACAAAAGAACTCTCATTCAGATATAAACTGCCATTTTCCAGCTTCCCAGCAAGCTGCAACCGAACGGAGCTCACGTCAAACCCGGAGACAACAGCGTCCTTGAGCACCGCCACAAACTCGACTTCTTTTTTTTCAGCTGCCGCCCAGGGCACAGTGACAGTTGTTGTGAGCAATCCTCTGCTTGCACCAGCCAGCAAATCACTGTCCCCAAAGACAACAAACTCCTTCAATGTTGCCAGATCCAGGTCGGTCTTCACCAAAATAGTTTCAGGAAGCAGAGACACATCCGCCTCAAATTTTGGCCCGCCAGTCTTTTGTAAAATAACTTTTGCCGTGCCATGATATGCATCCGGACTCTGAAGGATAACAGTTATACTTTTCCCGAGAGATAACGCAAGGCTCAGCTCCGCGCGTATCAGGTGCTCCTCAACTGCAGCAGTAATTCTGATACTCTTCCCTCGAAGGTGGGGGGAAATATCTCCATGAAGTTGCAGTTTTCTAACCAGAATTTCCTTCACAGGAATGCGGGAACGTAAATGCTCTTTAACAAGGGCGATTCTCATAGGAAGTTGGATGGGCAGTGCCAACTTCTGCCCTCCCTTATGCCACAGGGTGACACTCAACTGCTCAACCCGGCACTTCTCGAACTTTGCGGTATTCAATAACTGTGGAAGATTATAATTGAAGGAGATATTATTGAGTTCCACGGCAATACGCCCCCCGGCAGGAAGGTCAAAAACTGCCCCCAGCTCCGCAACATTCAGCCGATCAAGACCGACGTCCACTCCCTGTACCAAAACATTCTCCGCCCCCGCCTTCTGTAGGATATAGGTCAGCGTTTGATCCAGAAAATAAAACCGTACCGCTGCCACGGCACAACTCAGCAGGAGCATCATAACAATCACTAATTTGACAATTCGCATGGATATCCCTACCGCAAATATTCGGGTACAAACAAGAAAGCCCCCTGCCGACAAAGTCAGCAGGAGGCTTTTCCTAGACATTATGTTTTTATAGATCTGTAGAGTCCAGCAAAAAGACCTGCTCGAACTGGCTCCTAGAAGTCGTAGCTCAAGCCAACACTCAGCAGATGAGCAGAGCTATTGGTAAACTCACCATTAATTCCGGTGGTGGGGCTGCCATTTACAACTTTACGATTCTCTTTGTAATCGTAAAGGTAACTCACCCCGATTTCCATCGCCTCGTTTATGCGATAACGACCACCCAGAGAATAGAGCCAGGCATTGCTGTCTGGAAGCTCAAAGCCAAGAGTCTCATCGGGTACAGGAGTCTCGTCATAGGCAAAGCCGAACATCAGGATAACATCCTGATTCAGCTCATAATCAAAGCCGATTCGGTAGGAATTACTGTCGTCCCAGTTTTTAGGAACGGAGGGAGTAAAAACAGCGTTCAGCACAGGATGAATAACTGTGGAGTCATATACAAAATCAATACTCTCATACTCTGACCAGAATGTACGGTCCCAGGTCAGGTCAACTGTGGCAGGACCAAAAGTATAAGCCACAGAAAAAGAAAGGACAGCCGGAGCAGGAATTTCCACAGAGCCACCGGTTTTCATAGTGTAGGCTGATGGATAATTGGTGCTCATCTTGACATCACCTTCCAAATCCATATCAATATTTGAACGATACGTTACCGATATGTTCATATCTTCGGTGGGACGAACAGATGCAGCGACATTATAACCCCACTCCATGGTATCCCCGTCCATGTCACGCGAAAGCACCATCCCATTGGACTGTGCGGCATAGTTGGAAACGGTAGCAGAAGCGTAAAGCATACGAACACCACCAGCAACGGAGAACATGTCACCAAAGGAATAGGAAGCTGTTGGATTCAGCTCATACACTGCAAGGCTGTATTCTTTAGCAGTACTTTTGGGAAAAGGCTGGTCCCAACGTTTTGAAAGCCCGTAGGGGGCTGTTGCTGAAATACCAAAACGGAAGTTATTAAAATCCGGTGTAACAAAAAAGAAGGTGGGAAGGAGAAAATGCTCAGTTTTGGAACTGCCGTTCAGATTAGGACTGCGGTTGTCACTGTAATCAACAGATGGCAGATTAATATAGGTCAGCGCACCTTCAAACATCCAGGCATCTTTCAACCATGACATATTGGCTGGATTATAATAAGTGGTATCTGCCTTATTGGCTGATGCAATGTTCGCCCCTGCCTTGGCCACGGAATCAACAGACTGCTCAGGAATACGAAATCCCGAGGCCATGGCTGTTCCTGCGATCAGTATGGAACTGAGTGCCAGTAGTGAAATTTTTTTCTTCATTGTGTTCTCCCTCTTCTTTAAAAGAATAAAATAGTGTTTCGGCCCAGACTTGAAAGAAGGCCGGACAGATCAAATAAGCCTGAATCCGTGACAGACTCGTCATTATTTCCCAGTAACATTCTGAAATGAAAAACTCACAGTCAAGTGTGTTTGGGAAAATCAATCACCACTGTACAAATACCGTTTAATCTTATGAGTGGCCGTCTTAATAAAAGGCTCACGCCGTTCAACTACTCTGGCCAGTCGGGAAGCTGTTGACACCTGGGCATTCACCTCTTTTCTCATCGTGCTGCACAGGTCATCAATATATTTACGACGCTCAACTCTGGACTGGCCCTCGGTCATATCATCAATAAACTCATAATCAGGATATACCCAGGCATCGAGTTTGCCGTTGTTTTCCACAACCAGTGATTCAACCACCCATGAATACGCATTAATTTTGTGCTCAATGGGTTCCGGATACACATTTTCACCATTTGCCATAACAATAACATTTTTAGAGCGTCCCCGGATGTGCAGGTTTCCAGCCTCATCAAATGAGCCCAGGTCTCCTGTTATTAACCAGCCATCTTCGGTAAGAGCGTCTGCAGTCGCATCAGGGTCACCATAATAGCCCTGCATGATATTAGGACCACATCCGTAAATTTCCCCAACACCACTATCTGGATCGGGATCAACAATCTTTATCTGAACACCAGGGAACGGCTTTCCGGTTGAGCCAAGCGCAATGGTGGGATCACCCACCGGTCCGCCGGCAAGGATCGGAGCAGATTCTGTTAAGCCATATCCTATTAAATAGGGAAACTCCGCCTCTTTCAAGAACTTTTCCACCTCTGGATTCAAGGCAGCCCCGCCGATTCCCATAATTTCCAGGTCACCACCGAAAAATTCAAGAAGTTTTGCACCAATTTTTTTGTACACAAACTTTCTGCCAAAATTACATTTACAGAGAACAGAGAGCAAAATACTTTTTTCAACCTGTGGTAAAACCCGCTTTTTGTATATCTTCTCCATAATAAGCGGAACCGTGAACATAACCTTTGGTTTTTCATGCTTACAGAGTTTCTGAAGAATTGCCGGCGTCGGGGTTTTTCCGGCATAGGCAACCTTACAACCTTTAATCAGCGGTGTTATAAACCCGAGGGTAAACTCATAGGTGTGGGACATTGGCAACACAGAAAGAAAAACGTTCCCACTGTCAACCTTTATCATAGTGGCTGCACTGTAGGCATTGGCGGTCAGGTTTTTGTGACTGAGCATGACAGCTTTTGAATATCCCGACGTCCCCGATGTATAAAGAATGGAGGCGAGATCATCTTCTTCCACCTCGGCAAAAATGACCTCTTCTGCATCCTCTGCTCCTGTCAGTGCCAGAGCCTCATCAAGATAGCTGGAAAAAAAGGTGACCTCAACCACATCCTGGGTTGCCCCGGAATCATCAAGGGTAATAATCCGTTTCAGGGACTTCTGGTTCAACTCATATATTTTTTCTATCTGCCGCTGTGACACGAACAGAACCGGTACTTCCATTTCATTGAGAATATGATGTACATCAGCCTCCGGCAAATCTGGAAGAATGGGTACGGCAATAGCGCCAAGACGTACAATGGCAAAATAGGCTATCCCCCAGTGTGGTGAATTCTCTGATAAGATCGCAATCCGATCACCTTTTTTCACTCCTTCCCTAGAGAGATGACCTGCAAGAGCAATGATACGCTCATAAAATTCATTATATGTAAGGGATTTTTCTGCTGCCATTCCAATGGCAGGAAGATCCCCGAATCGTTCGACACTGGTATCAAGCGTATAATTTAACGTCATCCGTACATCATTGGATTCCGGCATGGACCACCTCGTTAGTAAACATTTTTCATCACGCACTGCGCACTATTCAAACTGACACCGTCCCCTGAACCTGTGATGGACTCACACTTGTATTTTTGATAACATACTGAAATACGAAAACAATATCCGCAATATGGTATGCTAAAAAAACAGGATGCATCACCATCGAATATTCACCGGTTCAGAATCTTCGGGAAAACTCAGCTGAGAGACCAAAACAGTAAATGTCCCACATACTACATAAAAGTACTTTTCAGGTCAATCAAGAACGAATAAAGACTCTTTCCATGCTGAAACCAGCTATTATTCCATCATTATAATGAAATAACCTTGACAGTCGAAGGAACAGCTTATAGAAAATAGAATACACGTTTTTGTTATTTCAGTACTCTACCTAAGCCTTATGGGAAATTCTTAAACAGTTTTTTATGCACAAACCATTCTATTTACCCCCTCTATTTCTCATGTTCCTCATAGTCGCACTCCTCCTTGGAAGTCGTGCCGACTACTCACACGCAGCCATCCCCATCCTCAACGACACGGCTAAATGGAAACCTGCTTTTTCGAAATCCACTGCAACCAGCTCAACTCCTGCAAAACCCAAAATATCAGGCAAGCGATCTCTTGCTACTCTGGGCCGTGTCAATGACATATCCCGATTCAAAAAACGGATCGGTCCTGTTGTCACAGCTGCAACCACCAGAAAACTCAACAGAAAAATCACATCCAAATCCGCCATTATTATCGACGCCGTAACCGGAAGAACTCTCTACTCCAGAAATCCTGACATCCAGCGGCAACCGGCCTCCACAATTAAGGTGCTCACCGGGATGATTGCCCTGAAATCGCTCAACCGTTCGGAAAAAGTACCCGTGAGCCGTAAGGCCGCCCGGCAACCCCGCTCCAAGGTGTACCTGGACCAGAAAAAACGGTACCAAGCCAATGACCTGATCAACGCCGTACTCTTGGCCTCTGCAAATGACGCCAGCGTGGCTCTTGCTGAGAAAATAGCTGGTAATGAAAAAGATTTTGCCAAAATGATGACCCTTCGAGCCAAACTCTGGGGAGCCGGCAACACAGTCTGTAAAACAGCCACCGGACTCACCGCGAAAGGCCAGAAATCCACCGCCAGAGATCTTGCAGCAATTTTTCGCCACGCCATGAACGACCCTGAGTTTTCTGCCAGGATGAAAAAAGTCAAGACCCGTACCACCGAAGGGAAACTCCTCCGGAACCACAACAAAGCCCTGTGGCAGGTCAAGGGAACCCTTGGTGGAAAAACCGGTTACACAAACGCTGCCAGGCAGACTTATGTCGGAAAATTCAAACGCGGCAAAGATGAAATCATTGTTGCCATCATGGGCAGTGAAACCATGTGGTCCGATATCAAACAACTGGTGACCTATGGTTTCCAGAAAAAGATCGCCATGTCCAAAGAAACTGACTCAAGCAGCAGTACCGAGCTGGTTGCTGACCTGTAAAGGATATTCTCCCAGCATCTCCAGAGCCTCCACAGTCAGAGTGACCGCACCATACTCTTCTTCCACTTCTCCCTGCAGCATATAGACACATCCTTTGGATAAAACCGCAGCATAGCGTCGGTACATCTTTGGAAAAAATATTGCCTCCACCAACCCGGTTTCATCTTCAAAGGTCAGAAACTCCATCACCTCACCCGTTTTGGTCGAAACCATTTTCCCGGTAAGAAGCCACCCGCCAAAGCGTATTCGTTTCCCTGCATACTGCTTCATGTCACAAGCCTTGACCCGCCCCCATAATTTCCTGCCAAAATTGAGAACAGGGTGCTCTCCACAGAGAAAACCCAACGCACCGTACTCCTGCTGCTGTAATTCCTGCCAGGTAAAATCAGTCAGTTCCGGGGCATCCGGTACCTGCACCTCAAAAAGGGAGCTCTGTATTGCTTTTTTTGCAAGAGCTCTGCACTGGGCAATCTCCCAAAAAAGACGACTCCTGTTGCCATGCCCCGCAAGAGTATCCATGGCCCCTGCCTGAATCAGCGTTCTGCACTCATCCTTGTGCGGTTGAACCCGATGCCAGAAATCAGCACTTGAAATAAACGACCCTTCTTCTGTTCTACATGCCACGATCCTTTCCATGGTCGCTGCAGACAGTTGCTTTACAGCCATCAACCCCACCCGAATTGTTTTTTCTTCTCCACCACTGTATTCTGATCCCCAGCGTATGTTACTGCTGTTGACACAAGGGGGAAGGACGGTGACTCCCAGTCTTTTGGTCTCTGAGACGTAGGCGAAAGTCGAATAATACCCACCCTGATTAGAGAGTACAGCTGCCATAAATTCCGCCGGATAGTGATTCTTCAGATAGGCTGCCTGATAAGACACTCTGGCATAGGATGCAGAGTGCGGTTTGCAGAAGGAATAGCCATCAAAACTCATCATCATCTGCCACAATTTTTCACAAACCTCCGCGACCACGCCATGTTCAGCACAGCCCCTGCTGAACTCCAAATAGTAGTCCTGCAAACGCAGCACCTTATCTTTTTTGGACATCACCTTGCGCAGCCCATCAGCTTTGGAATGACTGAAACCAGCAAGGGCGACAGCCACCCGTGACACATCTTCCTGGTACACCATCAGCCCAAAGGTCTCATCAAGCACTGTGGCCAGTTTCGGATGGATATGCTCCCAGGCCCCCCCATGCAATCTACGAATATATTCACGCACAAAGTCATTGGCCGCCGGACGGATAATTGAAGACTGCAGCACGAGTTGCTCAAACTCTCCGCTTGCTGCACGCTGCTGCAACAGCCGCATTGCCGGACTTTCTATATAAAAACAACCGATGGTCCTGCCAGCTGCCACCATCTTTTTTGTCTCCGGATCCTCCTCCGGCTGCCAGTACTCCTCATCAAAACAGCGCCCCCTGCCTGCCAGAGAATCAATACAGTCTCTTATAACCCCAAGGCTGCGATTGCCAAGCAGGTCAATTTTGACAAGACCGCCATCCTCCGCACCATCTTTATCCCACTGAATAATTGGCACACCCTTTGACGAAGGCTCAATCGGCACATAGTTGCTGACCAGCTCAGGAGTTATGATAACTCCTCCGGGGTGAACCGAAAGGTGGCGTGGAATCCCGATCAACCTTGCCGCAAGCTCTAATATTTCAGGCCAGGGATGCACCATCCCCCCCTTGTCACCGCTGGAAAATCTCACCTGTTTTACCCCCCTCGCGATCTCCTCTGTTCCCAGCCCGAAAGCCCGTGCCGTTTCCCGGATAGCCATGCGCGGCTGAAACCGGATGACGGTTGCCACCATGGCTGCGCGACACCCATATCTCCCGAGCACTTCAGCCAGTATCCCATCCCTCTCATCCCAGGCAAAATCAATATCAATATCAGGAGGATCACTGCGACCTGGGTTAAGAAACCGTTCAAAGTAGAGATTGTGTTTCAAGGGACACACATTTGTAATCTCCAGACAATAAGCAACAAGAGATGCCGCCCCTGAGCCGCGTCCACAGATTTTAGAAGAGGAATCACTCTTCTTAACAGCCCGGTTAACGATATCACGAACCACCAGAAAATATGAGGAAAACCCCATGGACTCAATGACCTGCAGTTCCTTTTCCAGTCGTTCAACCACCGCCTCTGAAAGATCAGTTCCATAACGTATGCAGGCACCTCTGTAGGAGGCCTGGTACAAAGCGGATTGCGCAGTTTCTCCTCCCACCGCCCAAGGTGGCATCACCATTCCAAAATCGGGCCCCCGAAAATGGCAGGATCGGACTAGTTTTTCGGTTGCAGCGATAACTTCCGGCCATACCGCAAAACGGGACAAATACGCCTGCTCCGACTCCATCCAGAAGGGATTTTCATTGTGCCTCACCCCGTTTCGTTCCAGTATCTTCTTCTCCCGTATTGCTGCCATGAGCTCCAGTACCTCCCTTTCGTTCTGCCGCGCCATATAAATCTGCGGCAGCAGTACAGCAGGTACGGAATGTTTCCGGGCCCATTTTCTAAGAGCAGTAGCCCCTGCCTCCGGCCGGGGGCCGACATTTGCAGCCAGCCGGATATCATGCCGGTTCAAGCGGGTAAGGAGGCTCAGGGAGGAACTGATAATAACGAGCCCTCTGGAATATCGCACAATATCCCCTTCAAAAGAAAAATGGCCTCCTTTCCTGCTGGTTATCAAATTGGATAAATTAGCATACCCTCTCACATCAAGAGTCAGACAGACCACAGTTACAGGGGATGTGGGATCAGTTATTTCAGCCGCCACACAAGGTGTTATCCCATACCGTTTACATGCGGCCAGAAAAGGCCATAGTCCCGCAAGGGAGTCGAGATCGGCCAGCACAAGACTGCCATACCCAAGATCCCGGGCACACCTGCAGAGTTCATCCGGTGAGCTGCAACCCTTCATTAGGGAATAGTAGGAACGAACAAAAAGTGGCAACACTTTTTAAACCCTGACTTCGCAAGCATTTCCCAGCACAATGGAACCATCACCAAAACGGGAACAGATCTGGTCCATTGCAGTTATTATTTTCTCCTGCTGCTCCTCCCGCAGACTTTTCAGCACAAAGAGTGCCTGTTGCGGAGAACGGGGCAGTAGATGCTCACAAATGAGCACGCAGCTACGTACCCGAACCCGGCGTCCCCAGACCTGTCCCAAAGCCCCAAATGCCATATTGCGAAGCACAAAATCATTATCACTCCCCCCTTTCCTACCCACCTGTCTTTGACTCTTCTTTCCATCAGCATGGACCAGAACCAACTTCAGACGCCGCCCAAGCATGTTGCGGCGACGCAGGGATCTCCCGACACCATGAACCAGCATCGCCACAGCTGCCTCTACCTCTGTATAACTTGCAGTATCCTCCTCAAAGATATGTTCCACTGAAAAGGAATCACCTTTCTCCGGCACAGGACGTACTGCAGTATGGTCTCTGCCCCGGCTGGCCTCATACAGATAGCTGCCACGTTTTCGGAAAGGAACAAGGAGCTGTCTGCGGCTGAGCTCTGCCAGCTGGCCGATCCGGTGCAAATTAAAATCCTGGAGAATTTTAATCTCTTCAGCGGTGAGTCCGGGCAGCATGGAAAGAGGCAGAGGAGCCAGAAAGACATGTTCCTCACCCGCTCCCACAATATACTCGCCAAAGGGACGTACCATCCTCGAAGCGACCTTGGCCACCAGCTTGCTGGAGGCGATACTCCAGACCGGATCAAGCCCAAGATCTGCAGCCAGCTGTTTACGAAGGCGCCAGGCAATATCTGGAGCCGGCCCGAAAAGCCTATGGGTCCCGGTGACATCCAGGAAAAGATGTCCGTCCTCTTCCCCCTTTTCAACTAATGGTGTGTAATGAATAACCCCCTTCACCAGAGCAGCCATGGCCCTGCGATACCGATCCGGCCTGGGCGGTATAATCCGTGCCGCCCGGCAATACCTGTTTGCCTGCTGCAGTGACATCCCCTTGCGTACTCCGTCCTGGTAGGCCTCTTCGCTCATATCATAGACCACAGCTCTGCTTTTTCCGGCGATGCCCGATGCCACAATCAAAGGGGAGTGGCGCAGACTGCTGTCGCCAATTCGTTCAACAGCAACTGCAAAATCAGTAACATTAAGATGAATAATTGCCCGATCCATAGATTACTGCAGCAACATTTCCTGAAAAAACTTACCATTTGCCGGAGCCTGAGCCCGAACATGATTATTAAAAAACACCACGCCACGATCAGCGTTTCTGCGTAACGGATTGAGATATTGCTCGTTCCACTGCTGCAACTCCTCATCAGTGTAACAGTAATCAAATTTTTTCTGGATATTTTCAGACTGCCAGCCCTGCTTATTACGACCATGAAAACGAACAAAAAAAAGATCGGGATTGGTCACCACATCCAGACAGGGAAAGAGGCCACGAACAGGAGGCGCATCTACGGTAACCAAGGTAACATGGCGTTTTTCAAGTTCTGCAAACACCGAATCACGAACCCAGGATACGTGACGAAACTCAACAGCCAGGGGAAAACCATGCAGACTGTCAAGGAGATGGGCAAGGTAGTAACGATTGTTCCTGCTCCAGTCAAAACTACTAGGTAACTGGATCAGGATAACAGTCAGTTGTCTCTGCAGCGGCCGAATTCCTTCCCGGTACTTCTTCACCTCCTGCTGCCAGTTACGATCCCGCTCATGGGTCAGGGTTCTGGTAAGTTTTGCAGCAAAGAGAAATTCTTCAGGAGCTTTGGATATCATACGGCTGATAGCCTCTGCCCGAACCATCTGGTACCAGGTGTAGTTCAGCTCGACAATGGGAAAAGACCGGGCGTAGATGTTCAGCATTTCCGGGGTTCTCGTACCTTGCGGATAAAAACCGCTGTCCACCCATTCGGTGTAGGAATAACCGCTGGTGCCGACAAGAACCGGACAGAGTGTCTCACTTGTCATAACTTCTGATCACCCCCAGCACCTTTCCCTGCACCAGAACATCAGAGAATGGATAACGGGTGGGGCTGAATGTTTTATTTTCAGGGCGCAGCTCAATGTGATCCGCCCCTGAAAAGAACCGTTTTACCGTTGCCTCTTCACCCTGAATGAGGACTGCCACGATCTCTCCGTTCTCCGCGTACTGCCGAGGCTCACAAACCACAAGATCCCCATCAAGAATTCCGGCCTCCTCCATGGAACTTCCCTGAATACGCAGACAAAAAAGATTACTTCCAGGAAAAAGTGCCGCATCCACCACCACTGAACCATCATACTCCTGCTGGGCATACATGGGTACCCCTGCGGTAATTCTCCCCACCACTGGCAGCTCCCTGCCTCGAAGTACCTCTCGCGACTCCTGTGGCGGCAGGATCCGGATGGATCTGCTGTAACGCCCCTCCCGTTCAATGACACCCTTACGCTCAAGCTGTGTGATCAGTTGCGCCACAGCATTATGGCTCACCCCTAGATCTTCTGCCGCCTGCCGCAGGCTCGGCGCCCGCCCCTCATCTTCCAGTTGCCGCTGGAGATAGTCAAATAAATGCTGCTGTTTTTTTGTCAGATCCATGCCCCCCCGTAATGTACATTTACATTCACTAATTATCACACCATCACCACAAATGTCAATGTACATTGCTCATGGACAAAAAAAAACCCGAAGGAGATTGCTCTCTTTCGGGCAGGAGGAGGGAGAAAAAATAAAAACTATAGACTGCGACAGAGCCGGGCAAAGCCTCCGGGAATAGTACCGGAAGACCAGAAGGCACGACCATGTTTATAGTCCACAAACCAGTAACCACCCGGTTTTCGCTGAGCTGCCACAAAGATAAAAGGCTGCTCTTTTGAAAAACAGAGGTTCAGGTGAATATCCTTACTGTTGGATTCTTTTTCCATCAGAGACATGGCCTCTTCCATGGTGGGCATCCGCCAGTCATGGAAACCTGCAAAACCGTCCTTGTTCAGCTGCTCGATCCTGCGCTGCATGCTGCGAACCGATGTGATATCAAGCCCACCACGCTGCCACATCAGCCCGGTACGCTGATCAACAATCACCCGGCCATCACCGGGGTCAACCAGAGCATTTTCAAAGGCTCCCTCTGTATTATAATCGCCATCATAAAAACCCCATTTTTGCATGACAGCGGTAATTTCACCATCATTAATAAAACTATGTTCACTGGGCAGGGTTATTTTTTCACCCGTAAATTCCGAGTCCGCCATAGCTGGCAGAGGCCCCCCCATATCCTCCACCTCATTTGCATCATAAAGAGGAATCACTGCCGAGCTGTCTTCTCCAAGAAGAACATTGGCCTGCAGCCACTCTTTAACCTCTTCATTAATAGCATAACTTTTTTCAAAGAGAGAAGAAGTACCCTGTTTTGTTACACAGGTCTGAAGCATCTGCTTCGGAGCCCTGATCTCAGCCAGGACCTTGGCGTGCTTAACTCCCCGCTCCATGAGACAAAGTTTCACCTCATCATCCCAGTTATCAATAAAAAAATAGTAAATCCGTTCGTCATTATTACGTACCCGCTCACGTCCTCCCCAGGACTCAAAAGTCCCAAAGGTCATATCCGGTGTCATTTCCCAATCGATTTCGGGGGTAACATCACCACCGATCGCCAACTTCTGAAACATACCCATAAAGGACTCCTTTGCTATGGTTTCAATGCCATACACCTAAACCCGACAGTGCAGCATTCTCAAAAAAAAACAATTCCACTTTTTCGCATACTGGTACATTGTCGAAGATACGAACCATTATTAATTATAATTACCATTACTAAAATATTCAAGCAAAAAAATACACCGGCTGGAGGCGAGTTATTCCTGCAAAGATTTAAATGGTAATCAGAATCTATTATCCCTGTTGGCAGTACTTTTTCATTATGGTATGCTTGTCAAGACAACAAAGAATACTTATTATCTTCAGAGCGTTTGGGATTTGGTTTCCCCGGCGCACAACAATCTTCATCAGAAATGATTCTTTTTTTATAATGACTCAAAGTAATTTTCTTTTTCTTGGCGATTCGCTCATAGCTGATTTTGACTGGCAGACGAGAATGGGTAATTTCAATATACTCAACTATGGAATGCCCGGTGAGACAGCTCAGGGCCTCCGCAACAGGCTTCCCGCCATTGCTGAAGAAGTCCATGCCCCGGAACTTATCCTGGTGATGATTGGAACAAACAACCTGATCATTGAAGACTACAGCTTTCTCGAACCTCTGCGTCAGATCAATATCCAACTAACATCCCGCTACCCCACAGCAGAGGTCATAACAAACAGCCTTCTTCCCTGCCAACTGCCCTGGCTCAACATGGAGACCCTGCAGCGAATGAACACAGCCATTGAAACAATGACCCGACAGACCGGGTCCTGCTATCTTGATATGTTCTCAAAATTTAACCCGGATTCTGATTTTTTCCAAAGTGATGGTATCCACCTTCAGCCTAAGGCTTACGACCTCTGGTCAAAATCAATACTTGAATTTGTTGCTTTTTTGATCGAAGATTAACGTTAATCTGTTGATAAATCTTGCGTCATATGTCATATATTTCATCAACTACCACAAAAAAAGGATAGAAACATGAAAAAAACACTCTTTAAAGGAATCGTAGTTTGTCTTTTTATCAGTCTCGCAGTGCTGAGCAGCAATGTTCAAGCCAGCCCGGGTGCCACCACTGCAGCGGCTTCTCAAAGCCTTGGCGGTGAGGTGGTTGAAACCATGAGTTCAGGCGGCTACACATACATGAAAGTTGACACAGGCTCCGAACAGACCTGGGTCGCAATCCCCCAATCCAACATCAAAGTTGGTCAGAAGGTGAACTATCAGCCTGGAATGGTAATGAACAATTTTTCCAGCAAAACCCTCAACAAGACCTTTGACTCCATCCTCTTTTCTTCAGGCCTTGTTGGTGGAGGCGGTGCCCACGGCGGTATGGCCATGGGTATGCCTGGTGCCACTGGAGACTCTTTCGCCAATGCAGTTCAGGCTGAAAGTGGCGCAGCTCCCACTGCTGCCCAGGCTTCTACTGCTGGTTCAGGTGGCAGCCTTGGTGCCATCACCCCTTTTGCAGAGGTCAAAATTGAAAAGGCAGCTGGAGACAATGGTTACACTGTTGGTGAAATTTTTGCCAAAAGTGCAGCACTTCATGGAAAAACCGTCCGCATCCATGCAAAAGTTGTAAAATTCAGCCCCATGATCATGGGCCGCAACTGGATCCACCTTCAGGATGGAACCGGTGATCCCATGGCTAACACCCATGACCTTGTCGCCACCACCTCCGAGCAGGTAAATGTTGATGACATCATCATCATTGAGGGAGTAATGGCATCCAACAAGGACTTTGGTGCAGGCTATAAATACAGTGCAATTATTGAAGATGCGAAAGTTGTAAAATAGTGCACGCTTGACTGTGTTTATCCAGCGAGAAGGAGTACAGAGTGAAGATTGGTATCATTGGCCCCGGTGCCCTCGGCTGCCTCTTTGCCTCCAGACTCTTTCTCGCTGTTGCCACTGCAGAGCAACACAAAGTTCTGCTCATTGATCACAACGCTTCCCGGGCCGACAGGCTGAATTGTTCTGGAATTATCTATGAAACAGAGGATTCCAGGCAACACCTCAACATACCGGTAAACAGTTGCCCTGAAGACGTCGGAATACTCGATGTGCTCTTTTCCTGCGTGAAGTCATACGATATTGAAGAGAGTTTACGCTTTGCCGCCCCCCTGACAGCAACTTCCACGTTGCTTGTATTTCTTCAAAACGGTATCAGCCACCTCAACTATTCCCAAATGCCCCTTTCCGCCACCCCCGTTTTTGCCACAAGTTCTGAAGGGGCAACCCTACTGGCTCCCGGTCATGTAAAACATGCGGGCCGTGGCCAAACCTATCTGGGATTTTATGACTCCGGGGCGCAGCAACATAACAGTCACCTCTATCAAGTGCTTGCCCTGCTGCAAAAAGGCGGTATCAGCAGCAGTGTTTCATCTGACATTTGCTCCAGAATATGGGCCAAACTCCTTATCAATGTCGGCATCAATGCCCTCACCGCAATCCACAACCGGAGCAACGGCTTTCTTCTCACTTCACCCGGTATCCTGACCGAGCTAAAAGCGCTTGTCCTTGAAGCCACCCGGGTAGCAGAGGCCATGGGAATAACAATCCGTGAGGATCCAGTTCAGGCCACAATCAGTGTCTGTAAAAATACAGCCGCCAACATCTCATCCATGCTTCAAGATGTGCGCGCCGGACGTGCCACTGAAATTGACGCAATAAACGGGGCAGTTACCATGCTTGGCAGAAAACTCGGCATCGCCACCCCATACAATGATGCAATCGTGGCCAGGATTCGATCAATACAGGAGCATTACCAATGAACATTAACAGTAACGAAATAGGATTTGACCTCGACGGTGTTATTGCCGACACGGGAGAAGCCTTTGTTCGCATCGCCTGTGAGGAATACGACCACTGCTCCTTTCGGCTGGAAGATATCACCAGTTTTCAGGTTGAGAGCTGCCTGTCCATCCCCACGGAACAGGTGGAGCAGATTTTTTATACCATCCTCAAGGACTCTCTGGGGGTGGGGCTCAAACCCAATCCCGGCGCGGTTGAAGTAATCAGCTCCATGGCACAGCAGGCCACAGTGACAATCATCACCGCACGCCCCATCGAGAAACCAGTAATTGACTGGCTGGAACACCACTTCTCTGAGGAGACATGCTCCCAGATAAACCTTGTGGCAATGGGAGACCATGACGACAAGGCACGCTACATCAGAGATCACAGCCTCAACTACTTTATCGATGACCGGATAGAAACCTGCCTTCAGCTGGCAACAACAGGTATCACCCCCATTGTCTATAATCAGCCGTGGAATCAGAGCAGCCATGACCTGAAGACAGTCAACAACTGGCATGAAATCAATAATCTACTGAGTCAACCAGAGTAACCATGCGTTGCCCCCATTGTCAAAGAGAGATTCATGTCTACAAAAATCCTGTACCAACCGTTGATATCATCATTGAGATTGCCGACACAATCGTCCTCATCAAGCGTAAAAACCCTCCCCATGGCTGGGCCTTGCCAGGAGGTTTTGTTGATTACGGTGAGTCTTATGAAACAGCAGCGAAAAGGGAAGCAGAGGAAGAAACGGGGCTTGCAGTGAGTAACCTGCAACAGTTTAGAACCTACTCAGACCCGACACGAGACCCGCGCCAGCACACTGCCTCAACGGTATTTACAGCCACAGCAGAGAGCCCCCCGACAGCAGGAGATGATGCAGCAGAAGCCGCTTTATTTACAGAGGAAAACCTGCCGCAACTGGTCTTTGACCATGGCAGAATAGTTGCGGATTATTTTCTTTCTAAGAAAAAAAGAACTTGCAAAAGGGAGAATGAGACACTGCGGAAGCAACCTTACTGAAAAAACCACTGCAGCAGAAAAAAGGTCCCGAGTCCTGCGCCCGCAGAACTGTAGAGCATCAGTCAGGGCATACATTCACTGCCATACTTTCTGGCAATGATTGCAAAGGTGGCAATGGCTGCCACCCCTGCTATTATCATAAAAATCAGACTTTGCATAATTGTCTTTTATCCCCGGATACGCACTCCACTCTTTTTGCGCAGCCGAATTGACTTAGGAGTAACCTCAACCAGCTCATCATCGTTGATATAAGCAATACAGTCTTCAAGGGTCATCTCAACAGGAGGGGTCAACACAACGGCCTCATCAGATCCGGAGGCGCGCATGTTGGTGAGTTTTTTACCCTTTGCCGGATTCACAACCAGGTCTGTTGCCCGGCAGTGCTCACCCAAAATCTGTCCCTGATACATTGGAGACCCCGGCCCTACAAAAAGTTTACCACGATCCTGCAGATTAAACAAAGCATAAGCAACAGAGGTACAGGGTTCTTTCACCACCAGCACACCGTTAATACGGTTCTTGATCTCTCCAGCCCATGGACCATACTCTGCGAAAACATAGCTCATCATACCCATTCCCTTGGTATCAGTCATAAATTCTGAGCGATAACCAAGAAGCCCGCGGGTAGGAATCTTGAACTTGAGACGAACCATACCATTCTGGGTGGTCATCTCTTCCATCTGGCCGCGCAGCTTCCCGAGTTTTTCAATAACAGGCCCCTGGTACTGTTCATCAACATCAACGGTGAGTTCCTCATAAGGTTCAAGGGTTTCACCATCTTTTTCAATAAGAATAACCTGCGGTCTGGTCACCTGCATCTCATAATCCTCACGTCTCATTTTCTCGATGAGAATAGAGAGATGCAGCTCACCACGCCCGGAAACCCTGAATCCCACAGCATCAGTAAGTGGTTCATACTGCAGAGCAACATCGGCAAGTGTTTCCCGCTTGAGTCTGTCCTCAATGTGACGGGAGGTAACAAACTTCCCTTCCTTTCCGGCAAATGGCGAATCATTGGGGATAAAGTTCATGGAGATGGTGGGAGGATCAATATCAATGAGCGGCAATGGATGCGGATCATCAGGGTCGGTGAAGGTTACTCCCACGGTCACATCTTCCATTCCGGCAACAGCAACTATCTCGCCGGTGGTTGCTGTCTCTGTGGGGATCTTCTCATCACAGGAGAAACGATAAATTTTGGTAATACGGATCGGTTTGATACTCCCGTCACGACGGGCAACCACAACCGGCTGGTTAATAGAGAGGTGACCATTTACCACCTTACCGATTCCAAGGCGTCCAAGATAAGGGGAGTAGTCAATGGTTCCAACCTGCATCTGCAGGGAAGCATCAGCTGATCCGACAGGGGCGGGAATATGGTCAACGATCATCTGGGAAACCACATGCATGTCACCGTCCCCGACTTTGGAGTCAGTATGCTCTTTCAGGGCATAACCCTCTTTGGCAGAAGCGAATACAACGGGAAAATCCAGTACATCATCCGGGGCGTTAAGCTTTACAAAGAGGTCAAATACCTGATCCACAACCCAATCACAACGGGCTGCTGGCTTATCAATTTTGTTAATCACAACAATAACCGGGAGATGGTTTTCCAGGGCCTTTTTCAAAACAAAATAAGTCTGCGGCATGGGGCCTTCCTGAGCATCAACCACCAGGAGTGCACCATCTGCCATCCTGAGAACACGCTCTACCTGGCCACCGAAATCAGCATGGCCGGGGGTATCGATGATATTGATCCAGAAGTCCTTGTACTCGTAGGAACCATTCTTTGCGGTGATGGTGATACCACGCTCCCGTTCCAGATCCCCGGAATCCATCATACGTTCCGCAACACGCTCGTTTTCCCTGAACATACCTGAATGTTTAAATAACTCATCAACGAGAGTTGTTTTGCCATGGTCAACATGAGCGATAATAGCAACGTTCCGAATTTTATCCTGTTCCATCTTATGCCTCGTAAAAAAGAAAAAAGCACCCAGCCGTATGCGGATGCTTTGAATGAATTTCATTATATCCGGAATCCGTGATGACAGAGTCACTCGCCTCCTTTCTGGATGGACGATCACAGATTCAGGTATTTTTTGGATTGAAAAATTTCACAGAATAACAAAACCTCAAGAACTTGGCAAGGAAATTAAATCAGAGAGCTTCAAGGATTTTTCTTCGTCCAGCCGCGGAACGTTTCAACACAGAAACGGCCTCATCGACATAATCGAATACCTGTGCCTGCTTCCCCTTTGCCGGACGCATTATACGCCCCAGCACCTGCAGTAGCCGCCCCTCAAAAGTGATCGGGGTTGTTAGAAACAGATTACTGAGACCGGGGCAGTCAAAGCCTTCACCGATAAGCTGTAAAGTCGCCACCAGCACCTTCACCCTTCCTGACTGCACATCGGCAACAACTGCGGCCCGCTGCTCAGCAGATGTCTTGCCGATAAGTAACGCCACGGCAACCCCGCGCCGTTTCAGACCGTCTTCAAAGATCCGGCAATGAGAAATACGATCGGATACCAGCAATTGAATACCGCTGTTCCTGCGCCTGCTCTCCCGCACCACATCATCAATTATCTGCTGATTACGCGCGGCATCTTTGATCAATGCAGCAATAAGGGGTTGATAGTCACCACGATATCGATAGCGAAAAACAGTTTTACAGCGCACCAGACTTGGTTTGACAATGGCTCCGCTTGCCTGGAGTTCCGCCTGATCCACCTTGTGGAACTGGTCCCCCATGTAAAAACTAATCAGCCGCGTCAACCCTTCGTCACTGCGAAATGCAGTGGCCGAAAGCCCGAGCAGGTAGTGGCCGCTGAAGCTTCCTACCACATCGGTAAACAAGGTAGCTGGCACACGGTGACACTCATCCACAACCAGATGTCCAAATCGAGAAGCCAACTCTTGGAACCTTTTTCTGGCAGTATTAACAATGGCAATGGACACTGGAGCCACCTCAAAATGGCCATCTCCAATCAGGCCCGGCTCAAGTCTCAGAAACTCCCTTACTCTTTCCTGCCACTGATACAACAGTTCCCTAGTGTGAACCACAATAAGAGTCGGCTGACGGCGCGCTGCAATAATTGCCAGGGCCATCACCGTTTTGCCACTGCCGGTTCCGGCCTCCAGCACACCGAAGGAGCGTTTCTCGGCTGCCACAACAGCCGCCTCCTGATAGGGCCGCAAAACACCATGAAAAGCAGTGTCCATCTCTTCAAGAAGCAGACGTTTATCGTGTATCAGCGGAGTTTCCCGGAAAAATTCACGGCACAGCAACACCGCCTGGTTGGCAAACCCCCTTGGAAAACGCAGGCCGTCAGGTACCGACTGGTAATATTTCAAGGTGGGTTTTATCTTATTCCCTACCCAGCGGCCATATTTTTTAGCTGCCACATATTTGGGATTATCAATGGTAAGCCGAGCTGTAAACTCCTTTTCCAGGGAGAAGGGTATATCCTCAAGGAGACAGTCGGCAGCGATGGTTAGAGTTGGCATGGTACACTTTTGTTTTGACAACATATTGTAATGCAAACAGAGCATTCACAAGCAGCTATGGTTAAATAAGATCTCCCACATCCCTTCAGGGCGAATTCAGGTTGATTATCTACAAGGTCTGTGGCATTTCTAGAAAGGTGTCTGTCCATTATGAGTTTTTTCTCTACATTGAGCCCCCAGGAAAACCCCAACCACAGGAACTGTATGAATCTCAAAAAAACCTTTTTCATCCTTCTCTTTGTCCTGCTCTCTGCCTCTCTCTCCCGGGCAGAACCCAAACAGCAGGCAATCACCATGAATTTCCCCGCAAACATTGTTCAGGACGTTCTCACCAAAAGTCTGCCGTTGCAGCTAGCGATTGATTCCAACACCATACTCGGTTCAGTTTCCATCGACACCATTAAAGAACTGAAAATACACAAAAATAAACTTTCAGGACACGTCACCCTAAGCGGCCACAAACTTAACTTGGTGACCACCATAGCCGGCCATAATCTCCGCATGAAAATAGGCAGCCTCACCATGAATTTTCAGTGTGACGCCACCATCCGCTTCGATGCTGCATCACAGACCCTTTACATCCGACCGCTTATCACAGAGCTGCAATCTACCGGAACCGAACAGGCCGATATCGCCTCGACCATTGTTCTGCTGTTTAACAATCAGGAATTCCCGATTTCCCTCGGAAATTTCAAGCCAATCACCCGAAAAACAGGGGACAAAAGCCTGACTTTCACAATGAACATAAATGAAGTAAACCTGCAACCGGATAATCTGCTCCTCAGCATTATCCCAGCCATCGAAGTCAGAAGAAAAACAAACTGATCTCCGCCACTCAGATTCAGAGAGAAACGAGGCTCACTGTTTGACTTTTCCACACAAAGATGGATACAATAAGGGGTACTGGCAGCTGGCACCAATCACAGCAAATCACTGACAAGGATCAAAGATGAGGCACAAAAAACTAATCTGTTGTACGCTGTGCCTGCTCATCTTTTTTTTCTGCATTCCCACAACCACCTTTGCCGCTAAAAAGATACTCTATATAGACTCCTATTTTCCGACCTATCAATGGAGTGCCGGTATAACCGCCGGTATCCAGTCCATCCTTGAAGACCGTAATGATATCGAATTAAAGATCTTTCGCATGGACACCAAGCGAAACCAGTCGGAAGAGCACATACAAGCCATTGCCCTCACAGCTAGGGACCTTATTCTATCCTGGCAACCGGATCTTATCATCGCCTCAGATGATAATGCCTCAAAATATCTCATTGCTCCCTGGTTCAAAAACTCCGATATCCCCGTTGTATTCTGTGGCCTGAACTGGGATGCCACAGTCTACGGTTTCCCAACCAGGAACATAACCGGTATGGTGGAAGTATCCCATGCCAACTCAATAATCAATACCCTGAAACCCTTTGCAAGTGGCAACAGGATAGGCTTTCTGGCCGCAGATACCATTACTGAGCACAAAGAGATTCAGAACATCTCAAAACGTTTTGGCATCCAATTCAACTTCCGCTTTGCACGAACATTTGATGAGCTGAAACAGGCCTTCCTGGATTTGCAGCAGGAAACCGACATGATTCTCCTTCAGGAATGTCGCTCCGTGACAGGATTCAACCATAAAGAGATGATAAAATTTGTCCTGAAAAACATACAAATACCAACTGGAACAACCCACAAGTTCCTCAAGCACTATGTTTTGGTTACACATGCCAAACTTGCAGAGGAACAAGGACACTACGCAGCAGAAACAGCTCTGAAAATCCTCAGTGGAATCCCTCCGTCAGAGATCCCTGTCGCCTACAACAAGAAAGCAACAATATATCTCAACATGTCCATTGCCCGAACACTCGGGATCAAATTCCCCATGGCGCTTCTTGAAAATGCCCACCTAACCAGCACGGATCTCCCCAAAGTTCTGTACATAAATTCCTACCACAAGGGATACCAGTGGAGCGATGACGTAGAGAAAGGGCTTCTGAAGGCACTCCATATCAAAAGTAGAGCAGATGGTTCCCTCGACACTTCCAACAGTGAGGTTGATTTCAGATTGTTTCGGATGGATACCAAACTGAACAAGTCCCAGACATTCATTGAGCAGTCAGTCCAGACGGCCAGGGACATTATAGAAAGTTGGAAACCTGATATAGTCGTTTTCAGTGATGACAATGCTGCAAAATACCTCATCGAACCTTTTTATAAGAAAAGCAGCTTCCCCATTGTATTCTGCGGCCTCAACTGGGATGCCAAAATATACAACTTCCCCCGGGAGACCACTACAGGAATGGTCGAAGTCGACCCCATCATGGAGACTATTGACCTATTAAAACTCTATGCAAAAGGAAAACGGCTGGGCTATATCGGCAGCGACAACCTCTCCAACCAAAAGAGTCTCGAGAATTTCAGAAAACAACTTGGATTGCAGTTCTCCAGCGGTAAACTGCTTCGCGACCTGAAAAGCTGGAAAAAACAATATGTCCGTATCCAGGATAAGGTCGACATGCTCATCTGGCTTACAGCCAACGATCTTCCCGGCTGGGATCAAGAAAAAATCCATACGTTTATCCTGGCCAACACCAGAATTCCCACGGGCAGTATGGGGGAGCACCTTGTCTCCTACACCCTCCTCGGCAACGTCAAAATTGCTGCGGAACAAGGTTGGTGGGCGGGAAACACTGTACTTCAGATACTTGATGGTACCGCACCCTCCGCCATAGCGGAAACAACGAACCGACAATCAAAGCTCTACCTGAACATGCCCCTGGCCAAAAAAATGAACATCAAGTTCCCCATGTCTCTCCTGGAAAAAGCAACTTTTGTTAAAAACCAATCACAGCAAAAATAAGCCCTCATGAAATTCACATCCATCACTGTCAAGTTGCTTGCCATTATCACCGTCGCTTTTGTCATCTCAGGGGTCAGTGTTTTCTATATTGCCGATAAAAAACTGATCCAGGTCATAGACAAGAGCCAGGAGGCTCTGTATGCAGAAAAAGTGGACACCATTTACAACTTTCTCAGTAGAAATAACGAACGTCTGAAAAAGACCGGAATGGTAGAGGCATATATTGAAGATTTCCAGAAGGCAAGCATCAGAGACCTCCGTTTAGATCATTACAAAGGCACAGACAAACTGCTCATCTACCCTTTTATCCTCGACTATAACGGAAAAGTTATCATGCACCCGGAACTTCCCAAAGGGGATCTTTCGGTGACCCAGCTCGACATTGTCAAGACCCTCCTTACAGCACCTGAGGAAGGAGGCTTCAACTACACCTATCTCAGAGAAAGAAAGTGGGGCCGTTTTAAGAAATTCCCGGAATGGAAATGGATTATCGGGTACGCTGTTCCAATGGACCTTAAATACGCAGATGCCCGTGAATTCCTCACCGCACTTGTCTACATCATGGGAGGGGTGGCCCTGGCTGCAATACTTATTCTTTCACTTGTTGTTGCCAAATTCACTAAACCCATAACCAGGCTGACCAGAATCGCCACCCGCATGGCCGATGGCAACCTGGATCAGCAAATTAGTATAGCTGGGAGAGATGAAATCAGAACCCTTTCCCAAAGCTTCAGTAACATGCGTGATGCCATCCGGCAGAAAATCCGAGAGCTGGAAGAGGAGAACCGGGAACGAAAAAAAGCAGAAGAAGCCCTGGCTGCCGAAAAAGAACGCCTCTCCGTGACCCTGCGTTCCATTGGGGATGGCGTCATAACTACCGATGTATCCGGTAACGTCATTTTCCTGAACAAGGTCGCCGAACACATCACAGGATGGCCGAACTCAGAAGCTGCCACCCGACCCATAAGTGAAATATTCCATGTTATCAATGAGGGGAGCAGGGAAAAACCGGACTACTCCATTCTCCAGATAATCAATGACGGCCAGATCATTGATTCCAGAGATCTCATCCTCATCAATAGGGATGGACAAGAGATCAACATCACCAGCAATGGCGCTCCCATCCTCAACGCTGACAGCGAAATAATTGGTGCCGTCCTGGTTTTCAGAGATATTACCGAGTTTCTCAAAACCGAAAAGGAATTGCTTAAAGTAACCAAACTGGAATCCGTGGGAATCCTTGCCGGTGGGATCGCCCATGACTTCAACAATATTCTGGCCGCTATCCTTGGGAATATCAACCTGGCTCTCTTTGATAAAACGCTGCAGGACAAAACCCGAGAGCTTCTTGCTGCAGCGGAGAAGGCCTCCCTGCGTGCTAAAGACTTAACCCAGCAGCTACTCACATTTGCAAGGGGTGGCGATCCCGTAAAAGAGGTCTCATCACTGGAGACTGTCATTAAAGATTCGGCAAACTTTGTTCTTCATGGAGATAAGGTCGCCTGCCATTTTACTATTCCAGATGATTTATGGCTGGTTGAAATAGATAAAGGCCAGATCAGTCAGGTTATCCAGAATATCGTCCTGAACGGCAGCCACGCCATGCCAGAGGGCGGAATAATCACCATTAGTGCCGAAAATGTTCACGCCGGAGATTACCCGTTCCTCAACACCAATAAGGATGCAGGATTTGTCAAGATAGCAATCAAAGATTGCGGAATAGGGATGTCCCCACACATAATGGAAAAAATATTTGATCCCTACTACTCCACCAAGAAAGAAGGCAATGGTCTTGGCCTGGCTATCACCCAGTCCATCACCATGAAACACAACGGACATCTCACGGTGGAATCCACCCCGGGAATCGGATCCACCTTTGCATTATTCCTTCCCGCCTCCGGCAAAATAGAGGCAAAAAGCCAGGGAACCACAGCAACATCTGCCCAACCATTTCGCGCCCGAATACTACTGATGGATGACGAGGAAATGGTACTGCAGGTGGCAAAAGAGATGCTCACCCTGCTTGGCCATGAGGTCACCCTTTCCAAACATGGTGAAGAGGCTATTCAATGCTACCGGGAATCCATTGAAAAAGACGCTGTATTTGACCTCATCATCATGGATCTAACTATTCCTGGAGGAATGGGGGGGAAAGAGGCGGTGAAAGAGATCCTGATCCTTGACCCCACCGCACGAATAATTGTCTCAAGCGGCTATTCCAACGATCCGGTCATGGCAAAATACAGCGAATACGGGTTCTGTGCTGCAATTGTAAAACCCTACATCCTCAAAGATCTTTCACGAACCATCAGTGAGTTGACATCATAGCAGCCAAGGCCAGAATAAAGAGATCAGGGTGAATTTATTAGCGGATTAGCACCGGAGCTCAGCTTTTACCGGTATTGGGTGTATGAGCCCACTCCCGTGGGCGAAAAAAGCCTGCAAAACAAAACATAATCGATTAGTTTCACAGGCTTTAACTGGTACGCCAGACAGGGTTCGAACCTGTGACCTACGGCTTAGAAGGCCGTTGCTCTATCCAGCTGAGCTACTGGCGCATGGTATGGCTTGTATAAAATATAGCTGCTAAAAAATCAACTTCATTTTTTAGCAACAGGCTTCCAGACAGGTCCCGTTGCGGTATCAATGATCTGGATTCCCTGCCGGACAAGTTCATCCCGTGCCTCATCGGCTGCCTTCCAGTTTTTCCCCAGCCGCGCCTCTTCGCGGCGCTGAATAATGGCATTCACAGCAGGAGCCAGCGGACAGCCCTTGAGTCGGAAAATCTGGAGAATTTCATTCAGCTTGCCAAGGCTATCCAGAATATATTTTTTCTGATCCCCGTCCAGATGATTCACATGGAGAATGGGGTTGGTCTGTTTGATAAATGTATACACAGCCGCCATCGCCATGGAGACATTGAGATCATCATCCATGGCACCAAAAAACTGTTCTTCCATGGCTGAGACATAAGATGCCACTTCCGGATGCGGTTTTCCCGGCGGCAGACAGAGCAGTTTGCAGGTAAACTCGTCAATTCGACGCAGCGCAGTGCGCACATTAATCAAGCGCTGGAATGAAAAATCCAGCGGTTTGCGATAATGTACTGAGAGGAGCATAAAGCGAACATCACGCGGTGTAAAGCCGCGCAACACTGCATCGTTCAAGGTCACCACATTGCCGGCCTCCGATGACATCTTCTTCCCGTCCACCAAAAGCAGCTCCGAGTGCAGCCAGTATTTTGCCAGGGGCTTTCCTGTAAGCGCCTCAGCAATGGCTATTTCATTTTCATGGTGAGGAAAGATCAGGTCACGACTGGCCGTATGAATATCCATGGTTTCGCCAAGGTATCTGGTGGACATGGCAGAACACTCAATATGCCAGCCTGGACGCACATTGCCCCAGTCAGTTTCGTAAAAGATCCCCACTTTCAGTTCAGCCAGGGTGGATCGCTTGAGCAGGGTAAAATCCCGCGGATTATCCTTTTCATAATTATCAAGATCAACGGTCCTACCCAGCTGAATTTTACTCAGATCAATCCCCGAAAGCCGACCATATTTCTTAAATTTGGAGATATCAAAATATATGGACCCATGTTTTTCGTATGCATACCCCTTATGAAGCAGCTTATGGGATATTTCTATCATATCCTCCACATGTTCCAGAGCGCGTGGATAATTCGTAGCACGTTTCACCTTCAGAGAATCAATATCCGCCATAAATCCATCAATATAGCGGGAGGTGAATTCCGCAAGAGACTTGCCTGTCCTGATTGCCCCCTCAATGGTGTTATCATCAAGATCCGTGAAATTCATACATGAATTTACCTCATAACCCTTGTGTTCAAGATAACGGGTAATAAGGTCCGACACCACCAACCGGCGGCACAGAGACAGATCTGCAGGTTCATACGCTGTGGGGCCACAGGTGTACAGGGTAACTTTTTTATCACGCTGTGACTGAAACTCCTCTTTCTTCTTGCTCAGGGTGTTAAAAAAACAGAGCCCGGATTTCTTCTCGGTGACATTGTTCTTCCTGGTAAACAGCGGGGTGGACAGGTAACGCTCCCCGCCGTCCGGAATAATCGTTACAATAAAACCATCTTCAAGTTCTTCGGCCAGCTTCAGGGCACAGAACATTGCCGCCCCGCTGCTCATTCCAACCAGCAACCCTTCTTTTCTGGCCAGCATCCGCGCCATGCGAAAGGCATCTTCATCATGAACATTAGCAATTTGATGTGGAAGGGATTTATCGAAAATACCGGGACGATAAGACTCCTTCATGTTTTTCAGCCCCTGAATTTTATGGCCGAGAAAGGGCTCGACTGCCACAATTTTTACCTCAGGATGATGCTCGGAGAACCATTTACAAAGGCCCATCACTGTGCCGGAGGTCCCAAGTGTTGCCACAACATGGCTCAGCTTCCCCCCGGTCTGTTCCCATATTTCAGGAGCAGTGTTGTCATAGTGCGCCCGCCAGTTAGCCTCATTATTGAATTGATCCGTCAGATAATAGCGTTCCGGATGCTCCCGGGCCATAACATAGGCCTTTTCAATGGCACCATCAGTACTGCGTTTTGCTGGAGTGAGAAGGATTTCAGCACCATAGGCCTGCATAATCTGCCTTCTTTCAAGGGAGGCAGATTCCGGCATAACCAGCTGACAACGATACCCCTTGGCAGCACAGACCATGGCAAGCCCTATACCTGTATTGCCGCTTGTTGCCTCGAGCACAATCTTATCCTCAGTCAACTCACCGCTGGCTTCTCCTGCTTCAATAAGAGACAGGGAGATCCGTTCCTTCACCGACCCTCCAGGATTGCTGAATTCGAGTTTGGCGTACACAGGAATATCTGTCTTATTCAGGCGATTCACCCTGATCAGAGGAGTACCGCCAATGGCGTCTAATACTGTATCATATAGCATAATAGTTAGTTATCTTGGTTTTGACCTTTTTATATATGTATTTTAAAGGAATATTACATTTTCTTACAGGCCCGGGAAAGATACCAGAAACGAAAGAGAGCCTCACGCGCATCTTTATCAGAAATGGACCCGACGCATGACTCAAATGCTGCAATATCAGCAGCAAGTGGTTGCTGATATCGCAATGCGGGCTCACTGCTTCCTTCATCCTCCATCGCTTTCTCTGCAACACAGAAACGCAGCCCCTTCAAACGGGTTTTTCTCAATGAGCTATTCAATTTTTCCAATGTGAAAACAGTCTGATATTGAAACTGCTGCAGCCAGGATGAATTTTCGGCCTCAAGCCATAAAACCCGCTTCACGATTTTCAACGGACGACAGTGCGCAGCCATATCTTCATCCACAAGTTCCTGCCAGTTTACAAAAATTGAATGGAGATCAAGCTGATCTTCCCAGCCCCGCTGCCGGGTTATCTGCGGGAGAAGGAGCGCCAGGCCCTGTAATGTTTTACTATTTTCTTTCATTATCCTGAATCCGTGACAGCTTCGTGATTGTTTTTTTTGATAACATATTAAAACCTGCTTACCACCGAAGCTCAGCTTTTACCGGTATCAGGTGCAGAAACTCACTCCCGTTGACAAAAAATCGTCAGTTTTTCGAGCAGTTATAGCCCACGGGAGCGGGACCCTACAATAGCAATTTGTTGTTGCCTGGGCTTTCGTGGTAACTATGTATTAAAATGCAGATACAAAATCACAAATCAAGCATGAAAAAAAAACATTTGCCCCCTTCAGGGGTTAGCTGCCGATACATCCTGTTACCTTTGTCCTCATTGACAGAGCACATTTGAAAAATTTACACAGGCCACTATAACCAACGTACTCAAAAAAAACCAGACTGCATCACCATTGAAGGCTCACGGATTCAGGTACTTCTCATCAATAAAAACTGCAAAAATGGGTATATTTACCTATTGACTTAAATAACAGAGATTCTTATATTAACGACATAAATGGGCACTTTAACATGGCAACAACAACAATATTTCAGGAGTTTCGTATGAAGACGTTAGTCATATCAACGATTCTGGGCGTTTTACTTGCTTCTCCGGTCTTCGCTGACTGGATTGAGGACTTTTCGGTAAATTTCCAAAATCAGGGTATTGAAGTTGCCGTTCCAAAGGCATTGGAACAGGGTAAAACTCCAGAGGATATCGTTGAGGAAGGGCTGAAACTCACCGACCTCAACCCACAAAACCTTCTCAAGGCACTCTACTGTTCTGGTGCAAGTGGTGATGACATCAAGCTTGCCGCAGATAAAAATGGAATCTCCGAGATTATCGTTGTGGCGGCATTTAAGAAGAGCGTAGTTGAGTGTGGCGATCAGGTTGCCGATACCCAGGCATACACCCCCGTTGCAGCTGGCCCCCGGTTTGCCGGAATGCCCTCTCCAGGCGCCCGTAACGGTTCCAGCTTTGCGAGCCCATCCACATTCTAATTTCCTCGACTTTACGACCTGAGCTCTGTATCCCACAGGTGTACAGAGCTTTTTTTTGCTGACGTTTTTTTATCACACCAAAAAAGAAGACTATACCTATGAAGCACTTACCTTCTCTCTTTTTCGCAGCTTTACTCCTCTCCGGAACAACGGTTACAGCTCAGGAATTAACAGTAAATAAGATGGATGTGGTGGAGAACTTGCCTGACATGCCCATGGGACAGACAACGGATACTATTTCACTCCTTCCCGAAGACGAGGCCGGACAGCAGATAGACAGTGATCTCTTCGGAACAGAGGGCGGTGGATACGCCCATCCATTCATCAGTATCAGCGGAGAGTACACCGACAACCTCTACAATGTTGACCTGGACACCACAAGTAACTTTCTCACCACCATATCTCCAGGGATCTGGTTTTCAGTCCCCCGCAGAAAAGAAGTCCCCCTCCATGTTGCTCCCAATAATACTTCTGCAGGTGGACTGCAGACAGGACTTCCAGATTACGAAAGTTTCGATCGCATCAATGCTTATGTTCTCGGCGCCTTGGATTACAAAATGTATTCAGACGACTCTGATCTCAATGACTGGGGTGGAATTGGAGAAGGTTTGTTCCGCTATAACCTGCGTGGTGGTCTATCACTCGGTATCGTTGACCGCTTCACCAGGGGTCAGGATCGTTTCGACATAGGCAGCTCAACAGCAGAGCAGCTTCGCATGTACTATTCCAACATCGCCATAGCTGATGCCGATTGGCTCTTCACTGAGAAACTTCGGGCCAAAATTGAATATTCCAACTTCTACCTCAACTATGATGACCAGATTGATGAGTTCATGAACAGAAGTGATAATTCATTTTCTGTTTACGGATTTTTCAACTACAGCATGAAAACCGCACTGTTCCTGCAATACCAGTATATTGATGTCAGCTATGACACCGCTGATTTAAAAGATAATGAACAGGACTTTATCTACGGTGGTATTAACTGGGTTTCCTCTGCAAAGACCTCTTTCCGGTTCAAAGCCGGTTATCAGCAGCGAACCTACAAGAATTCCATCGTTGATGCCCTTGTTGAGGAGTCTGATTCGGTAAAAAATGATGGTTTTGCCCTGGAACTCGCATTCCAGTACAAAGTCACCGATAAAACCGGTATAACCCTTGGGGCAAGTAATAAACTCGAGGAAAGTGACAGCTACGATGCCCTTAACAAAGATGTTATCGCCGCAACATTCCGCTATGAGCAGGAGTTCACCGAAAGATTCACCGGTACCTTGAGTCTGCTCTACGAAAATGCTGACTATGGAATGAGAGACGGCAGTCGAGATGAAGACCGATATGTTGTACGACCTGCCCTCCAATACGTCCTGAAAGACTGGTTAATGGCCGAAGTTTCCTATATGTACGACACCAGAGATTCCTCTGACGATTATTTTGACTATTCCTCAAACACCATTTCCTTTAGTTTGAATTCTGCGCTATAATAGGTCAAATACTTGCCCTCCCTGCCAGATATATTATTGCTGTCTGACGCAACAAAGTAAGAACCTATAATGCAGAAAAAGCCTTTTATTTTTACCGCAGTTTTTGTCGTACTTATCTGTCTGTTTATCTCTCGCAATGCCCCTGCTGAAAACTACATCGTGGGTCCCGGCGATGTCCTTATGGTCGATGTCTATGATCATGATGACCTCCAGAAAACGGTACGGGTTTCCAACGACGGATCCATCGTCATTCCCTTTATCGGTCGGGTGCATGTGGGTGGTCTGACCATCCCGGAGGTTACAGAAAAGCTCACCTCCCTTCTTGCAGATGGGTACATTGTTAACCCTCAAGTCAATATCTTCATCAAAGAGTTTCGTTCAAAGAAAGCGGTGATTCTTGGCCACATCAACAAACCGGGAATCGCAGAATTACGCGGCACCACAAGCTTTCTTGAGATTATTTCCCAGGCTGGCGGACTGCGGGAAGGCGCAGGAGATACCGCCACCATAAAAAGAAACAAGAACGGCAAGCAGGAAGTACTAATCGTTAATATCAAATCCATAGTGGAAGGCGGCGATCTCAGTCAGAACATTCTTATTCAGGATGGCGATACCGTCTATATCCCCAAAGGCGGGATGTGTTATGTCACCGGAGAAGTTGGCGATCCCGACGCATACCCCTGCGACAAAGACACCACGGTCCTGAAACTTATCGCCCGGGCCGGCGGGTTCACCGGGAAGGCATCGAAATCAAGTGTCCGCATTGTGCGAATTGTTGACAACAAAAAAACAACGCTCAGAGATGTGGACCTTAACACCTCAGTTCTTGCCAATGATATCATCGTTGTTCCTGAAAGCTTCTTCTAAATACACAGATCATAGACACCATGAATAACACTTTCTCCATCCAGCCCGGCAGTGAAGAACCACAGGAACAGGAGATACACCTCCGAGATTATCTCAGCATTATCACAAAGCGTAAAACAACCGTCATCACCTTTTTCATCATTGTTTTCCTCATTGTCCTGATAAAAACCTACACCACCACTCCGCTCTACACCGCTTCCTCTCAGGTCCTCATAGAGCGAAATTTCGGAGACAGCGCCCTCGACTCTTCTCCATATGCTCGCTGGGACCCCGATTTTCTTGCAACCCAGTTTGAATTAATTAAAAGCCCTAATGTGACCCGGCGTGTGGTCAGCACCCTCAAACTTGACACCAAGTATAAACACTACTTCCTGAAAGAGAAAAAAGAAGGCCTGTTCAGTTTTATTTCCACTGCTAAAACCGGGCTCAAAGATTTCATCAAAGGACTGCTTCCGGCACAAGAGACCGATCCAGAATCCCTGGCATCCGACAATAATCTCCTTGTCAGTGCAGAACCGGTAACAGACGCTGACAGAATTGCCTCAATGATCAGGGCTAACCTGTCAATCAAACCCGTCACCAACACCAAGACCGTTGTAATCAGCTTCAGTCATAAGAATCCTGCTATGGCCAAACTGGTGATGGACTCCATTGTCAAGGCGTATACCGATGAAATCTTAGAAATAAAACTTGCCTCCAGCAGCTATTCACTACAGTGGATGACCAGCAAGGCTGACGAAGAGCGTAAAAGACTGGAAAAGTCCGAGCTGGCCCTGCAACAGTACATGCGCGATAATGACCTTGTCACCGTCGAAAACAAGCTCGCCGTCTACCCACAGAGACTCAGTGAATTCAGTTCTCAACTCTCCAAGGCTCAGGGAACCCTGAAAGAACTGGAAGCATTACACAACCAGATACAAAAACTGGGCAATGATTATAAGAATATTGAAACAATCTCCGTATTTGCCAAGAATCCGGTCCTTCAAAGTCTGCGCGAAAAGATATTTGCAGTCGAGCAGAAGATAAAAGATCTCTCGAAGAAATACGGTTACAAGCATCCTGTGATGATCAATGCCAAAGCCGAACGCGACCTCCTCCTGAAGGAAAAAGATTTTGAAATAAACAGGATAATCGACGCAACCCGCAATGCTTACGAACTGGCAGAATCAAAAGTTGCCAGCCTCAAACAACTGCTGGCCAGCACCAAACAGGAGATACTGAATATCAACGAGCGCTTTACCCAGTATTCCATCATGAAACGTGAGGTGGACATGAACCGGGTCCTCTATGACGCGCTCACCTCCAGCATCAATAAAGCCGGGGTCACCAAGCAATCTCAGGATGTAAAAATCTGGGTAGTACGAGAAGCCCAACTCCCCACCGCGCCATCCAAACCAAACAAAAAACGAAACCTGGCTCTTGGGGTCATCTTGGGCCTCTTTGGTGGTATCGGCGTCGCCTTTTTCATTGAGTACCTGGATAACAATGTCAAAGATGGAAAAGATATAGAGCAGCGTTTTGACATAACTGTGCTTGGAACTGTTGAAGAACTCAAAGCCCCTGATGAATCCATTGAAACCCATCTCGTTAAACACCCTCTGTCACCTCTGGCTGAGAATTACCGTCTTATTCGTTCCGGACTGCTTCTTTCATCTCCTGACCATCCGCCACGATCAATCCTGGTGACCAGTATGTCGCCCAAGGAGGGGAAGACTGTCACCACCTGCAACCTTGCAAGAATCCTTGCCAAGAACAATAAAAATGTCCTTATCATCGACTGTGACATGCGCCGACCACGCACCCACAACCTCTTTAAAATTCCCAACTCCACAGGACTCAGTAATTACCTGTCCGGCAATACCGACAGAGACCTCATTAAAACCATCCCCAATGAGCCCATTTCACTCATTACTTCCGGGCCTATTCCCCCCAACCCTGCTGAATTACTGCAGTCAGACAGGATGAAGACACTCATGAGGGAGATGTTGAAGAAGTTCGATTTTGTTCTTCTCGATTCCCCTCCCCTGCTTCGAGTCACAGACAGTCTCAGCATCAGCACCATTGTTGATGGCATCCTGCTCGTCGCCAGATCGAGACAGACAACCTATGATTCCCTGGAAAGCGGCTTGAGAAAATTACACGATATCCACGCACCAGTTCTCGGTATTGTACTCAACAGGCTTGTTAAATCGAGAAAGCAGTCAGGATATTATGGATACTATGAGTACTACAACAAAGAATAGTTCCAACGTTAACCGGAGGCTGAACTGACGATTCGCCATTTTCTCTTTGCACAGGGCAGATACTTATGAAGTCCCTTTCTTACGCGCTCTTTCTAGGTACACTGTTTTTTGCCCCCCTGGCCTTCGGCAGCGTGGAAACATGGTCCATCGCCACCGTTGAAGTCCTGGTCTTCCTGACCACCATCATTTATTTTTTTACAATCAGGCGTAACTCCTCTCCATTTCATAAAGTTCCAGGAATCATTCCCCTTTTCCTGCTCCTCCTCTTTATGTGGGGCCAGTTGCTGCCACTGCCACCATCCCTTGTGGCAATCATCGCCCCCGGTATCCACAAGGCCTATGCCCCGATCATTGCGGTATCAGAAGGTTCCCAGTGGATTCCACTAACCGTTAACCAGAAATCAACCCTGCTTGAAGCACTTCGAATAAGCTCATACGTCCTCTTTTATATATTGACCATCCAACTGTTAAGCCGCCAGGAGCTGCTCCGTAAGACCGTTAAGATCGTTGTCTGGCTGGCAGCCGCCATCGCGTTCCTGGCTATCCTCCAGAAGTTCACTTCCCCGGATCTGATCTACTGGTTTCGCGCTGCTCCCGAAAACGCCAGCCCTGTCGGCCCCTGGATTTACAGAAATCATTATGCCGGATTTATGGAGCTGCTCTTTCCAATTGTCCTGGCACTGTTTTTTTATTACCGGCCCAGGATTGACAGGAAAACTTCATGGCGCCAGAAGGTGGTCTCGACACTCTCTTCCCATGGTTCAAGCGAATATTTCTTCCTGGGATTCAGTGCCATACTCATCATAAGTTCCATCTTTATCGGGCTCTCCCGCGGAGGAATCATCTCTGCCACTCTTGCCCTGTTGTTCTTCCTGGTACTTCTCAGTAAAAAATCATCCCACAGGGGAAGAATTGCTCCACTCATTCTCTTTAGTTCACTGCTGCTTGTTATAACCTGGTTTGGCTGGGATCCAATCATGGAGCGCTTCAACGCCACCACAGATGCCAGCGGAGCAATCAAGGAAGGGAGATTGCTGGTGTGGAAGGACTGCCTGCCATACATCAAAGACTTTTTTCTCACCGGATCTGGTTTTGGTACCTTTATCCACACTTTCCCGCAATACAGCAATCAGCCACCCGCCACAATCTACGACCATGCCCATAATGACTACCTGGAACTCTTCACCGATGGCGGACTGATCGGGTTTATCCTTGTGGCAGGTTTTGTCTGTATAGTCCTTAAAAATGGTTTTGTTCAGCTGAAAATTCGCCGTGAACCCTACTCTGTTTTCCTGATCATTGGCGCGCTCAGTGCCATATTTTCCATAATGATCCACAGTATCACAGACTTCAACATGCACAATGGCGCCAACGGACTCTATTTTTTCTTCCTCTGCGGCCTGCTCATCTCCGCCGGAAACACTCGAATCCATTTTCGCAACAGAAGAACCCTGCTCCCTGAAGACCGGGCCGGTTGGAAATTTTCCTGCCTGACCGCACTGCCTCTCCTTATTCTGACTATTGTTGTTCAGTCTGGTATCATCTCAGCCAGACAGCATTTTCAGGAAGCCTCGAAAATTTATATCAACCCGCTTCTCTCCAAATCCCTGCTCACCGAGCAGTTAGCACAGATTGACACCACCATTGGCCAGGATCCGCTGGAAGGCCTTTACTCATCATACAAGGGCAATATTCTCTCTTTTCTCAAGGACCATAGCGCCGCTCTTGATAATTACATAGATGCTGCCAGGAAAGATCCCCTTGAAGGAGCCTACCTCCAGCGGGTTGGACTCCACCTTCCCAAAGACAAAGAAGCTCTCACCGCGATCTTGATGACAGAAGGCTACAAAAGGGGATTGAACAAAGAGCAGCATGTCCTTGTTCTTGCCGAATGGTACATGAACCGAGAGGAACGACAGAAGGCGGTTTTCGTACTGCAACAGGGATCCAGGCAGTTCAGCGACATCGCCAAAAGATTGCCGCCTTTTCTCCTCAACTACCATTTCACAAGGGATGAGATCACCCAAATTCTCCCCGAAAAGCCAGGTCCCTGGATTGCACTCGGGGTGTTTTATGAGCGCGCCGCACAGGTTGAAGAAAGCGAATACTACCGCCGTCGAGCACTGGAATTTATCGCCAATGATGACAAAATACTCCCCTCATATTTCACCCAACTCTACCAATTCTATAGAAAACAAAAACGTATAAATGATGCTGTCGCTGTCCTTCATCAGGGCATTGAATGGCTCCCGGACTACGCACCCTTCCATATCTACCTTGGCGATTATTATAATAAACAGAAAATCACTTACCGCGCCAGGGAGGAGTATGAGCAGGCCCTCATGCTTGAGCCCGGCAACGACCGGATACGAAAACGGCTGGAACGTTTGGAAATCAACAAATAAAACAAGGAAGAATCACGAGACGATGGCCTGAGTGTAAAAAGTGCTCATAGATAGTGATGGGATCGTGAGAAGTTAAGACAGCAACTGCAGCACCGCAGGACCTGCCCCCACCCACCCCTAAACAAAAGAACATAACACACTGAAAACCCGTATATTTACCTATAGGAAAACATACAACCTACTGGTATAGTACTAACCAGATGAGTACTGTCTTCCGATCACGCTAACAAACATACAGGAGCAGGGGATAAAATGAAGAGAAGGATTTTCACTGCAGCAATTATGACTGGAACCATGTTTATTTTCTATGGAGTTGCAGGGGCTATACCACTTGCCAATACTGTCTATTTCGAAGACTTTGAAAGCAAGTCATTGCTTACCGAGTGGACCAATAGCAACACTTCCTTCGATAGCAATGTAACCTTCTATCTCGGCGATTATACTACTAACAGCAGCACCATTTTGACGCTGACAGGGCTTGGTGCACACACAGAGCTAGCTCTGGATTTCGATTTATACCTTTTCGGCTCATGGGATGGTGAAAACACAACATACGGCAAAGATTATTTTGGCTTGATGGGTGACGGTGTTGATGACATCTGGACTTTCACAAATCATCAAACTCAAGGGCAAACCTACCCAGGATCCCCAAGTGAAATATACGGATCAGGCTCCTCCGCAACCTACGTCTATAGAGATTTTGACCTCACAGGAACAGGCACAGGAATCAACATTGCCCATACCGGTGACACGTTCAGCATGACCTTTTACAGCAACACTACGCAGAGTGATGAATGGTGGGGTATTGACAACGTTCAGGTTTCCATTAACAATGACACCCCCATACCAGAACCCGCAACCATGCTCCTGTTTGGTACAGGCCTGGTCGGACTACTAGGGGCGAAGCGGAGAAAAAACAAGAAACAATAAAACTGCAGTCCTGCCTCCTCCCTTTTCATGGTAATCCCCATCGAGAGATACTAGAATCCGTGTTAAGAGAAGGGGGGGCGGTATGCCCAAGAGTACTTCCTTCGAGTGCGAGGGGCTAATTTTTTATTTAATTTCGGCGCACCAAGGTACGTCATGATTAAACAAAAAATGTACCCAAGGGCACTTCCCAGGGGGCGCACAACGAAGCGGGTAAAGAGATTTTACGACGCCATCATTGTTGCGAAAAGTGAAACCGTTGCAGGGCACTCTTTTTTTGTGAAGAATACCCATACTCACAGCCAGGAGAAGAGTCGTCCTTACTCATCAGATCGCACCTGCATCGCCCTCCACCTAATCTATATGATTTATTTTAATCAGTCTCCGTCTCCACGGTGCGAGGTGGTCTTGCAGCAACGGTTATTGCGGATACAGTTTCTCCCCCCGTCCGATTATCAGCGAGACTCCTCCATCTCTCCTAACCGCAGGAGTGAGAAAGAGTTAAAATGACAACTGCGGCACTGCAAGACCTGACCCCCTTATTTTATGTTAAAATAGGTATTTCTACCTATTTACATTTTAACTCCACTACTCTATATTTTTTGCCCTCACCTCACTTCAACGAAGTAATTGATGAGAAACAACAAGCATATTTTTTCTGATTTCAATTATCGTCGTTCCGTGACACACACCTATGATAGTGTTAGGATATCTATTATAGCTGAAGCACCCATTATGAATTTGACTATTCAATGAAACTTCATTCAAAACTACTTATTGTTGTCCTGATTGACACCCTTTGCATTATAGCAGCACATACCCTCGCCTACGAACTCCGTTTTGACCTTGTCCTCAGTGCCAAATTATTAAATCAGATATATATAACCGTCCCCCTGCTGATCTTCCTGAAAATTCCAATTTTCTACTTTATGGGACTTTACAGAGGAATGTACCGCTACACCAGCATCATAGACCTGATAAACATCCTCAAGGGAGTTGTCATTTCATCAGGCATAGTCATACTTTCCATAGTCTACACCAGTCGTTTCCAGGGACTCTCCCGCTCTGTTTTTATTATGGATGGAATATTTACCTTTATATTAATAGCCGGGAACAGGGTTTCCATCCGATACTTTTTCCAGCTTAAAAACAATAAAAGGCCAACCCTTCTCTCTCAAAAAGACAAGAACACCAGACATCTTCTTCTGGTTGGAGCAGGAGACTCCGCAGAAAAAATAATAAGAGAAATCCAAAGTAACAACACTCTTTCCTACCTCATAGTCGGCCTAGTAGATGATGATCCTGAAAAAACAAAAAGACAGATCCACGGCTATTCAATCCACGGAAGCATTGACCAGATAGAGTCAATAGTGCGTAATACCGGGGCTGACGAGATCCTCATCACCATCTCCTCTGCGAGCAGCGAAACTATGCAGAGGATTGTTGCAAAATGTAAGAAGACGGGTCTTCCTGTTAAAATAATGCCCCCCATGGGAGAAATAATTGGCGGCAAGAGTGCCCTTCAATCCATCAGGGATGTTGCCTATAGAGATCTCCTGGGCCGGGAAAAAGTCACATTGGATCAGCAAAAAATAGGGAAATATATCACAGGCCAGGCCATTGTGGTCACAGGGGCAGGAGGTACCATCGGTTCTGAGTTGTGTCGCCAGATACTTCACTTTCAACCTAGCTTAATTATCCTGCTTGATGCAGGGGAAGAAAATCTCTACAACATAGAAATGGAGTTCAGGCACGAACTCCATTTCACGGATTACATTACGGTTCTAGGGAAAATTCAGAACAGAGATCTTCTCGACACGCTCTTTAAAAAATATCGTCCTACTGTTGTTTTCCATGCTGCCGCATACAAACATGTCCCCCTTGTAGAAATCAATCCCTGGGAGGCGATCTTTAACAACGTGTTCGCAGTGCGAAACCTTATCGAAACATCCATGCGCCACAACATCAAACGATTCGTACTGGTCTCAACAGATAAGGCTGTCCGTCCCACCAATGTGATGGGCGCATCAAAACGACTGACCGAAATGCTTATGATGGCCTATTGCCAAAAACAGAACCATTCTACGGGCGGCGACAATCCAAACAAAACACTTTTTATGGCGGTACGTTTTGGGAATGTCCTGGGTTCTTCGGGCTCAGTTATCCCTCTTTTTAAACGTCAGATTGCGCGGGGCGGGCCAGTAACAGTTACGGATCCGGAGATAACCCGCTATTTCATGTCAATAGATGAAGCTGCCCAGCTCATACTGCAGGCAGGTGCCATGGGATCCGGCGGTGAAATTTTTATACTCAAAATGGGAACTCCCATTAAAATTGCGACCCTGGCCCAGGACCTTATCATACTAATGGGGTTGAAGCCTGGAAAAGATGTAAAGATTACCTATACAGGCCTACGCCCTGGTGAAAAGCTGTACGAAGAACTCATAACTGAAGGCGAGGGTATAGTCCCCACCCCTCACAAAAAAATCATGGTATTACGAGGAAACAGCAAATCGTATCAGGAAATCGAAGAGGATCTTACCAGACTGGCCGTTGCCGCAAAAAAACATGATGCTTCGGAGATAAAATATATCCTGGAACAAATCATCCCTGAATATGTCCCGGACACCACTACCAAATCCATTGTGGACGTATAGTGGGTTCAGGAGATAGCGAGCAACTGCAAAAGACTTTAGCCACGAATTACACGAATGGCACGAATGGTAAAGACAAAGCAGTATTCGTGTAATTCGTGACTGAAAAAACTTGGTAGGTCTACTTGAGTGCAGCGAAAGCGGACAGAAGGCTCAAAGTGAGATTTGACCCTTTATTGTTACTACCTTACAGCACACTTTTTGAGGGTGAAGATGGCACTGTAAGGCCCGGAAACAGATGTTATTTAGAGCTAAAGGATGAATACAGTATTATAGTCTGGTTCGCCCCTAGTTCATACAATCTTACAAACAAAAGACTTTAGCCACGAATTACACGAATGGTAAAGACAAAGCAGCATTCGTGTAATTCGTGACTGAAAAAGCTTGGCAGGTCTACTTGAGTGCAGCAAAAGCGGACAGAAGGCTCAAAGTGAGATTTGACTCTTTTGTATTGGAACCACATATTTCCTATAATGCTCTTTTTAGGGGCAAAAAGGACGACATAGGGGGTGAAAATGGCTATATTTGGGGTATTTTTGAACAATAAACAGCTGGTTAGCTTGGCCCGACCCCAATCTACCCATACCAGGTAAACAATGAAAAAAACAAAACCAGTCTATGTAACTCAACCCTCCATGCCCCCCCTTGAGGAATTTACCCCATACCTTGAGAAAATATGGGGTAATAAGTGGCTTACAAATGCCGGCGAATTCCACCAGCAACTGGAAGTTGCTTTAGCTGAATATCTAGGCGCTGAATATATTTCACTTTTTGCAAACGGCACTATTGCACTGGTAACAGCGTTGCAAGCGCTGCGTGTTACGGGTGAAGTTATAACAACACCTTATTCTTTTGTTATACGCTGGAATTGATCTGCATTCAAACAATAGCCATCTTGCTGTTCTGGATCAGGATGACAAACGTGTGTATCACAAGAAACTTCCCAACATGGCAGATGTACTGTTGGCTGAACTTGAGCCATTCCAGGATGCATTATCTGCCGTTGTAGTGGAGTCCACATTCAACTGGTATTGGCTTGTGGACAGTTTGATGGAGCAGCAATACCACGTGCTGTTGGCTAATCCGGCTGCAATGCAGCAGTACAAGGGGCTAAAACATATCGATGATAAACATGACGCTTTCTGGCTGGCCCATATGGCAAGATTGGGCATTATTCCACAGGGATATATTTATCCTAAAGAGGAAAGACCTTTTCGTGATCTCCTGAGAAAAAGAGGACATCTTGTTCGGTTACGTACATCAGTGATCAACAGTTTGCAGGGAATCATCAGCCGAAACTGCGGCTGCAGCTTAGGCGGAAACAAAATCAAGCAACTGCGAACAAATCATGTGGCACCACTTTTAGACGGCCAGGAAGATCTGATGCTCAGTGGAGAAGTATCCAAAGATGTAATAGATTTTCTTGGGCAGCAGATATACCGGATTGAATTTCTGGTGCTGGAGAGAATCCGGTTACGCAAGTCCTTTCAATGTTTGCAGAGTATACCGGGAGTGGGCAAAATTCTCTCATTGACTATTATGCTGGAAACCGGGCCCATTTCCCGTTTTAAAAAAGTCGGTAACTTCACTTCCTATTGCCGGAAAGTACCGACGAGTTGGACAAGCAACAACAAAAAGAAAGGTAAAGGAAACCGCAAGAGCGGCAATAAATACCTGGCTTGGGCCTTTTCTGAGGCAGCTGAGTATTCACGCCGTCACTGTGACCAGGCCAGAACATTTTTCAATAAAAAAGCAGCCAGAACGAATAAATCAGTTGCCTATAGTGCACTGGCGCACAAATTGGCAAGAGCGGCCTACTACATGATGAGGGATCAGGTAGACTTTAATCCAAACAAACTTTTTGCCTGAGAATGGCCGAGTCGGTGAACCTGAGAAGGGGTTGGCTGAACCACCAGATTTGATTGGCAGCCGTCTCGCCCAGTGATGATTTATTTTTACCGCCCATGGCGTGAGCCACTAAGGGGCTGGCTTGCAACCACGAGATTTGAAACAAACATTTGGACACGTCATGGTACCAATTATTTTCTGGGTCCACAGTGTGGACAGGGGCCACCACAAGATTAAGATGTTCCGCTTCGAGCTTTTGAAGGCTCTTCGCTACACAACTTAATCTTGTGGAACGTGCCTAGATCCTGATGGGTGACTGGTGCGGTGAAATTTCACTGACACAACACCTGAAATAGCGGGTGCGGCAAAAAAGAGCATTACTATGGCAGAGTAAACAGCAAATTCGAACTGTCCTTACAAAGAAAAAAAACTTTTTTTCTTGATGGGGAGATATGTGCCTTGACAGGGGACCTTTTAATGGGTGACCCCTT
>JALSMA010000087.1 GCA_026988015.1 Desulfobulbaceae bacterium
CCTCTTTTTTGTTGGAATTAATCTTAGCGGTTTGATCCCAACAGGATACGTCATTTATTTTTTCATAGCTTCTTCAAACACCACTTTCGATCATAACTCTTGTAATCCTTGTGGTGTCTCTAGTTAAAATACCATAATATTAAATGAGTACCTTGTTTTTGTTTATATCAGAATGGTCGGTTGTGCTACGAAAAACTGGTTTTTCACAAGAAAATTAACTGCAAATAAAGAGCAACAACCTTTTGCTGGGGAGACCTGAAATGTAATATACCTGTCAAAGGGAATATCTATCAACTGTTGTTGAGGCGGGCTATAAACGCCAGGTGGAAGGGCCAGGTTGAATCTCGAAGAGAGGCGAGTGATTTTTTTTACCCTACCTGATTGTGGATTCTATATTTGCATTTCAGTATGTAAAATTTATAAAGACGGATTACGAATCCGTCACGGATCTAGATGAATGTTAGGAGATGGCGGATTTATGGGTGCAACAAAATATATAGTGGCAGGAAGGTTCATTGATGGCAGTGGGGCAGGAGTGCAACGAGGGGTATTCCTTGCTGTGCAAGATGATGTTATTACAGATATTGGATCTGCTGCGGATCTTTCAATCAGTGATGGTGATACTGTGGATGACTTGTCGCACTGCACTATCTTGCCAGCTCTGGTTGATTGCAGTGTGGCTCTGTTACAGTCGGCATCGGTGGACAGTGCGGTGCGGCAAGCTGCTGAAGAGGCAACACTGGAGGGAAAAGCTGCTATTCTCAAACAGCATGTCCGCTACTGTCATTGCTACGGAGTGCTGGGACTTGCTGTCTCTGATGATATGAATCGTTTGATGCAACAGTGCCAGTGGGAGATTAGCTGTGGAAATTTAGTTGCCTTGAAAATACCAGCACCTCTTTCTGGTGTCAGGTTGAAACAAAATGGAGAGAGCTTTGCTACCGGGAGATTTTGTAAAATTGCTTATTCCAGCAATATTGATGATGGTGAAAAATCATTTTTCCAAAAAGATCCTGAATACTTGAAGGAAACTCTGAGTCACAATGCAGAAAGGAGAGTAGTGGTGGCTAATGGTAAGCAGGCGGTCAGTGAGGCACTTGATGCGGGTTGTGACGCCATTGAGCAGGGATATGGCATGGGTGTGGAAAACCTCAAGAGAATGGTTGAGGAAAAAGTTCTCTGGATTCCCAGTGTGTTACGGGCAAAAAATTCTCTGGATGGTGTCAGTTCCGGTGGCGAGGTGTGCTGTCGGTTTTCCTTGCGGTATGTAGCACCAGGCAAGCAATTGCCGGGGGCAGAGGCTTTCTGGAAAAAAGTGCTTGCGGAACAGTTGGAACAATTGCGTTATGCCAGGGGAATTGGTGTGAAGACTGCGGTGGGAACCGGTGCTGGGGGTGTTGGTCTGCTCCATGGTGAATCAATGGTCGAAGAGATAAAATTATTTATCAAATGTGGATATTCACTGGAAAAAGCGATTTGTTGTGCATCTGACACTGGAGCCAGATTTTTTGGTATGAAAAGATTGGGTGCAATCAAAGTCGGAAGCAGGGCTACTTTTTTGATTACCAGGGGTACGGTAAAGCAACTCCCCAGAAAACTGTCTTATCTGGAAGGGATCTATATTGACGGTGTTCCGAGCAAAACGTATTAATTGGACAGCCTGTTTCAATATGGGAACAGCAATTAAAGAGGTTGGAGTGGAAGCAAACCTTGCGCTACGATATTCAATTTCACTTCGACCTTACTTGTTGTCACTCTTTGTCATACTGGTGGCATCGTATAACCTTTGCACCTGCTTCGTTGTGCGCCCTTTAGGGAGTACCACTGGGGTACATTCATTTAATTGCGATGTACCTCAACATGCTGCAATCAAGGAATAATACGTATTTTAATGTGGGGATTTTGAGAGTCCACCCTGTTTTTCTTGACCTTTTCAGGATGCCATAAAATTTGCCTTTAGTTATCGCAGACGCCTCTTTATTTGGCCTCCTCCTGGAGAGGCTTGCCGTCCATTGCTTCAGGCTCTGTTAAGGAAATTGTACCCACAATACCGTAATTGCGCAATTCGTTTATTTCCTGTATTCGAGTAAGAATCGCATCCTTTTTTTCGGCTGCTCCTGATCGTAGAAGATCATATGCGAGGTTTTCCATACTACTTGCAGCGATCCTGTTAGCTCTCCATTTTTCTTCGAAAGAACCAATGGTCAGCAGTGTGATCAGAAGAGAAGCCAGCGCTGCCATTGTAGCGGCGAGATCGTTCTTTAGCCCCAGGCGCTCCTTCAAAATTTCCAGCTTTAAAAGGATACCTGCACATGCGCTTAATAAAGCAGCTCCGAATAGGCAACCGAAGTATGCTGCGCTCCATCTGACCGCATTGGCGCGATACTCTCTGTAATTTGTCCCCACAATCTCTCCCAGATCAGAGAGGTTCTGGGGAAGAACCTTAAGAAGCTGTGCGATTGCGCCTCCTCGGTATCCTCCCATCGTCTGTATGTTTCTCAAGGATAAGTAGACTGTCAAAGTGATGGTCAGTAGTAGAACTGTTCCGAGAATTAGTCTTAATGTTTTGGATTTACTGGTCATGCTGGTACCTTACGTTTCAAGTTGACAGGCCAATCATGAATGAAGTTTTTAACGCACTGGTTGCGATAACTTCTGCAATTAAATCAATAGGGGACGAAAAATTTATCTAGTAGTTGCCCTCCAGAATGGATAATTGTATCAAACAACCAATGATGCTTGTATGGCCATATATGATTCTGTAAATCATAAAATTGCGATATCCACCAAATATCGAAGCCACTATATTCAAAAAATACAGCTATCACCAAAAGCACACATGGAAAAAATATCATGATCTGCCAATTATTAGATGCTGAGTTATTGGTTGATAATTTTGCATACATGAAAAAGCCACCATCTATCGTATGTTAATTACTTTAAAATATCCATTTCTTTCTCGTAGACGTCAGTCTCAACCTCAAAAAGACCCAACAATAGATGAAAGAGATTATCTTGACTATAATTTTCATCTTTATTCAGCCTAACTTTATTTAAATCAATATCCTTGCTTATTTCATCACTAAACCACATTAGAGCTGCAATATGCTTTTGGGATTCAGGTGCCATTACATATGGCAGGCCGTGCAGGTAAATCCCCTTTTCGCCAAGACTTTCGCCATGGTCACTAAAATAAAGCATTGCTGTCTCGTGGGTGGTATCGTATTTTTTTAGAAAATTAATCACCTTAGCTAGAAAATAGTCTGTATATAAAAGGGCATTATCATAAGCATTGATTAGTTCTTCTTTACTGCATTCTTCAATTTGATTCGTCCTACAGACCGGGGTGAACCTTTCAAACTCTTTTGGATACCTTTTGTAATAAGCTGGGCCATGGTTCCCCATTTGATGAAGAACTATCAAAATATCTCTTCCCTTATGCTGAGTAATATATTTGTCTAGTCCAATCAACATACCCTCATCTCTACATTCTCCCTCAAAACAGATGGTATTATTTTCAGGCTTTTTGTAATCTTCATAGGGGACACGAAGAGCTACCCCTTTTGAGTCTGAATTGTTATCTCTCCATAAAATATCAACAAATCCAGTATGGGTTAATACATCTAAAATGTTTTCGTTCTCATCTCCCTTGGTGTTGCTGAATCTTTTTCTTGGAAAAATAGAAAACATACAAGGAACAGAATAAGATGTTGAAGTACCACAAGAATACATATTGCTGAAATTTATAATATTTTCGGCTTTCAATAGTGGGTTCGTTTCTCGTTCATAGCCGTTTAAAGAAAAGTGATCTGCTCGTGCTGCTTCTCCGACAACCAAAATTACAAGTTCTGTGTGCTCGTCGTTCCCATCGTCATCAGGCTCGATTACTTGTGCGTCCAGCCCAAGTGGAGTTACTGTTGTTTTGTGAGTTTTAAATGTTCTGTTTAGATATTTTCCCGCAGAATAGATATAATATGTTGGGTTACTATAGTATCGTAAAGGTTTATTCTCTCTGAAAAATGATGTGTAGAATTTGCTAAAAAAAAGAATCATAGCAAGTAGAATGATTATTGCGATAATGATATCTCTGATATTGAGAACTACTGTTTTTTTCAAGGGATAGGTTGTTATTTTCAGCCTGTACACAAACAGGCTGGGTAATGCACCCAAAAGCACGAAGTAATATAACAGTTTTAAACTTATTAAATCAGATGTTTCCATCCAGTTTGTTTCAACCATATTCTGAATCATAATATGGTCTATAACTACATTGTAGTTGTCCATAAAATAGGCAGTAAACGATGAAATTAGCAAAAGTGAAATCAACACCGGTTTTGTTGTGTGTTTTGAGGTTACTAGGGTGAGAAGAAAAACAACAACAGCGACAATACCTACAGCTAAAGAGACCAAGAAGCCTATATTTCTTAAAGACAGAGGGTAGACAAGTAGAACATTTTGAAAAAAAGTGAGATTGTCGAAAAGGACAAAAAATATAGCTGTAGACAGTATGGTTTTTGTTTTTGTTACTTCTCTTTTGCTATTAAAGATATCAGTAAAATATTTCTTAAATTTCAACAAGTTTTCTTCTGAAGCTAAATTTTTCATTGTAGTAAAAAGTAATAGATAGCAGCACACCGCAAAACAACAGTGACAAATATGTTCAAAAACACAACTGCACTTCCAAGATCTTTGGCATGCTTGGCAAGATTATGATATTTTGGTGAAACCAAGTTGTAATGCTTCTCATGGAATTGGAATTTTCACCAGTTTAAAAGTTTAGAAAGGCACTGGCTTTTCTCCTGTTATTTTATGCTGCCTTTTTTAGTCGTTTTGCTTTTCTTTTAGCTCTGGCCTGTTCCAGTTTCTGATCACGTTCTTTGAAAACCTGTTTATCGCGACCCATGAGTTTATCCTCTGGAGTAATGTATCCTATGCTGCTATGGAGTCGCACTGTATTATAGTGCGACTCCATAATCCTCAACAACAATACGGGCATCTTCCAGTGAAAGGATAACGCCAGGACGAATGCATTCGCTCTTTATTGTTCGATGATATCTTTCGAGTTTCCCATTGGTCTGTGGATAATAGGGTGATGTCCGAATATGAGTCATCCCAGTAACCCGAATGTATTCCTTAAATTCCCTGGCAATAAATTGAGGTCCATTATCTGATATTATTCTGGGACTGACATCAGGATACTTCTCCCGTGCTCGTTGAATTATGGTTTCAATCTCTGCTTCTTTCATGCTTTCACGGATCTCCCAGTGGACAATGGAACAGCTACAAGCATCAAGAATGCTACGCATATAGTAAAAAGTTCCGCAGATATTCAAGTAGGAAACATCTATATGCAAGTGGGCATGCGGAAGTAAAGGTTGCACAAACCCATTACCCTTCCTTTTTGGCTTCGAATTCCATTGGTTTATCAATCCTGATTTCTTGAGAACTCTGTATACGGAACTGGGACTGACCGTAATAAGATCACTATCAAGCATTTTGAGGGTTAACCAGCGATATCCTTCAAGAGGGTGCTTATGGTGGAAATCTCGTATTGCAGCCTTCTCCCATTCCAGGAGCCAAGCATCACACGGCTCAAGCAGCTCAAAGGTCCCCTTGGTGGGGTTCCCGTAGCTAGATTAAAGTTACTTCACAAAACACATAAACTGTCAATGTAGCCGAAGTCTAAGGGGGCCCCAGCCGTGAGGCCGTCTCTAGCGTTCCCTTATACCATTGATTCGGTCTATTTTCTCGTGAAGAGGCACCAGTTTAGATTTCAGCCTCCTTACAGAGCCAGGAATGTTTCACCCAGTATTCCCACCATTACAGTGAGACCTTCGCTTCTTCAC
>JALSMA010000088.1 GCA_026988015.1 Desulfobulbaceae bacterium
TTGAGTATCACAGTATTAAAAAAAACTCCATTAGTTCAGTATGTTACTGGATCAGCTTACAAAAACGAGAAACCGCCTAACGTTATCCAGTTGAAATTATTTGATTAAACGTTGGGACACTAGTGATTTTTTTCATAAAAAAGGATTGAGAGATTGATAGATATAAACGATTTTCTTGGTGAAAGCATCCGATCCGGAATGGTGGCCATTGTTGGTCCTCCAAATGCCGGTAAATCAACACTGATGAACCAGTTTCTTGGCCAGAAGATTTCCATTGTCAGCCATAAGCCGCAGACCACCAGAAATCGGATTCTCGGGGTGGTAAATGGTGATAACTATCAGATAGTATTTCTTGATACCCCAGGGCTGCATAAGGCTAGACAACCACTGAATCGAGAAATGGTGCGAATTGCCATGGAGAGTCTCAAGGAAGTTGATGTCATCCTGTATATGATAGATGTATCTCTACCCCTTCCTGAAAAGGTGGTAGAAGAGAAGAATAAAGAGATGATAGAGCAGATGGATGGTGTTGAGGTTCCGGTTATTCTCATCTTGAACAAGGTGGATCTGCTTAACAAAGAGCGGTTACTCCCAATGATACAGCATTACTCAGAACTCTATCCGTTTCACAGTGTGATGCCTTTGTCTGCCCTCACCGGAGAAGGCACCGATATTGTGGTTGAAGAATTACTAGAACTTTTGCCCATGGGGCCACGTTATTTTCCTGAAGATATTCCGACAGATGCCACTGAACGTTTCCTGGTGGCTGAAATTGTGAGAGAAAAGGTGTTTTTGCTCACAGGGCAGGAAATTCCATATTCTTCAGCTGTGATCATCGAATCTTTCAAAGATGATGAACAAAAGAAGATGACTACCATCCATGCGACCATCATTCTGGAGAGGAGCTCTCAGAAGGGAATAGTGATAGGGAAAGGAGGAAAAAAACTTAAGAGTATAGGCATCGCGGCACGCAGGGACACGGAGAAACTGCTGGGTCAGAAGGTACTGTTGAAGCTCTGGGTAAAAATTAGAAAGAACTGGTCAAAAGATGAACGCTTTTTAAAAGAGTTGGGATTCTGAGAGTAATTAGAATCCGTGAGCGTTGGATGTGGTGCCGCCTGGTTTCTCAACCAGCCCTGATCGTGAATTATATATTTTTATTTCAACATGTTATGAGAAAACTCCTGAACCCGTTACGGATTCAGGGAAAACTGTGCATGACAGCCCCGGCCTTTGAACACATCGGAGGTTACTCTTTTTCCTGTAGAGGCGGCTCTCTTTCGTCCATTGCAGAGCCGGTCTTGTATTCAGTGTAAAGATTAAGACTCTTCAGGATGTTTAAGGCACTGCGGAGTTGGTTGTCTTTTTTCAGTCGTTCTGTGATATTTTCTCGCTCTTTTTTTGATGAAGAGTCATTCTCTGTTTCAGAATCCTGCTCTGTCGTCTTTTCCGGTTCAATGCTACTGCTTAAAATATGGTTTTTGAGGTCAGCTTCCCTTAAAAAGTTGGGTAGTACCCGCTCTTCCTTCTGCTGTTTTACAAATGGAATATAGGGTACTTCCACATCAGGGATAATGCCAGTTGCCTGGATTGACCTGCCATTGGGGGTGAAGTAGCGGGCGGTTGTTATTCGCAGGCCTGATCCACCTGGCATGGGCAGGATGGTCTGCACTGATCCCTTGCCGAATGTCTGTGTTCCAACTATCACGCCGCGTTTGTGGTCCTGAATGGCTCCTGCAACAATTTCTGAGGCGCTTGCTGATCCTTCATTTACCAGAATAACCAGAGGGTAGAGATTTTTGCCGTTGTTGGAATGGGCTTGAAAGGTCATATTCTGTTCCTGGATTCTGCCCTTAGTGTAAACCACCAGTCCTTTTTCCAGGAAGATGTCTGAGACTGAAATCGCCTGATCAAGGAGCCCACCCGGGTTGTTACGGAGATCGAGGATGAGACCTTTGATCGGTTTCTTTTTTTCCAGTTTCTGCAAGAGTTCTTTGATGTCCTTTGTGGTTTGTCCCTGAAAGTTGGTGATTCTTACGTAGGCAAATCCCGGTTCCAGAAACATACCCTTTACGCTGTGGAGTGAAATAATATCACGGGTGATAGTGAAATCCTTCAACCCTTTCCAGCCTTCACGATAAACTGAAATGGTAACATCTGTGCCCTTGGGGCCTCGGAGAAGTTTCACTGCTTCCATGGATGGCATGTTTTTGGTGGCTTCTCCGTTGATTTTTACGATAAGGTCTTTGGCAACGAGTCCTGCTTTGTCAGCTGGAGTCCCTTCAATTGGAGAAATGACGGTAAGGATGCCATCGCGAATGGTGACTTCAATTCCAATTCCAGAAAAATTCCCTCTGGTTTCCTCCTGCAGTTCGTTAAAGTCTTCTGCGGTGAGGAAGGAAGAATGCGGGTCAAGGGAGAGGAGCATTCCGCTGATGGCTCCTTCTATGCTCTTCTCTGTATCTATCTCATCTATATAATTTTCCTGTAGTATGCTGAGAATATTTGCAAAGGTTTCCAGTTGCTGGTAGGTGGCTTCGCGTTGTTCCTGTGAGATAGCTGCATGCAGAGATGGGTTGCCGCAGATGAATAATGAGAATGTAACAAGGATAAGTGTTAATAATTTCACGTGGTATCCGTTAGTATTATTGAAGAGACTTGCTAGGGGCACCTTTTTTTGGATTCAGGATAACGATACAATACAGTAATCGTTTCTATTATGGCAGAATGAGGTTGTTGTTGTCAAGCCACTGTAGTGGGTCAAGTGGGGTGGAGCCGTGGCGTATTTCCAGATAAATTCCTTCTTCCATGAGTGTTGCAGTGTCACCTGTGAACGCTATCGGATCCCCTTGAGCCACCTTGTCACCTTCTCGCACCAGCAGTTTTTCAAGACGTGACAGGATGGAAAAGTATTGAAAGCCATGGTCAATGATGACCGTATTGCCGTATCCGTAGAGATAGGAGGCGTAGCGTACTTCACCTTCAAAAATCGCCCGAACTGGATGGGTGCCTGTGGTGGCGATGGTTATTCCGGACGTTTTGCAATTGACACCAAGGCGGTTTTTTCGTTCCTGGCCAAAGCGTGCAATGACTGTACCTCGGAGGGGGGAGGGATGTTTTCCTTTGTCGAGCAGGAAGCCCTGGTCAAAGAGTTGGTTTTTCCTCTTTAATGCTTCCAGTGAACTGGAAAGGTCGTCTGCAACTTTCTTCATCTCTCTTACGGCCTGCTCGTGAAGCTCTTTCTGGGTCTCTATCTGACTGAGAAGTGTTTCTTTTTCGCTTTTGATGATGTTGATTCTTTCCTGCTCTTCTCTGGCCTGAGTGATGAAATCATTGAGTACGGTTTTTTCAAGACTGAGAGTCTCTTTTGCACTCTGTAGTTCTGCTATGGTGTCGCGATAAACGTTGATGAGTCCTTTGTCATATTCGATTAAGCTGGCAAAAGAGTCCCTGAATTTAAGCATTTGAGGTAAACTTTCTGTGGAAAAGGCGACATTGGCAATGCCGATTTTCCCCATCTTGTAATATGCCTTAATCCGTACCTGGAGATGTTCCTGGACATTTCTTTTGGCTACTTCTGCTTCTTGAAGTTCACGTTCTTTGGCAGCAATCAATTCTTCCTGTGTTACCATTTGAGCTTCAAGGCGGCGAAGCTTCTCCATCTGGGCTACAAGTCTGTTGTTGATAGCGTCAAGTTCGTCGAGGAGGCTGCGTTGTTTTTCTTTGCTGGACTTTATCTGTAACAGCTGTCCGTCAATTCCTTCCTGCAGTTTGCTAATGTTGATCCGGAATGAATTTATACCCTGCTCAATACGTTTTTTTTCTTCCTTTCTGTCCGTTTGTGCATGGCCGACTGACGGCATCATCAGAGAGATGAGCAGAAGGCAGAGGAGCAATACGGAAAAATTTTCGTGAGCTGTGGTCCTGAACTGTCGAGGTACAGCGCTTGGACAAAACATCAGATTCTGAGAAATTTTCTGATGGAAGTATAGCTGCCTATACTGCAGAGACAGATGGAAGACATGATAATCAGGAAAATGACACCGGGAGGAAAAAAAGAGAACTGAAACAGGGACAACAGCCCGGGGCCGGTAAAATGAGCAGTTATCCATTGGAACAGGCCATAGAGTGCTGAAAGTCCGATGATGGATCCCATAAATCCCTGGAGTATACCTTCAATAAGAAAGGGCATTCGTATATAACTGTTAGTTGCTCCGACAAGTTTCAGCAGCTCCAGTTCGTCTTGCCGCCCCATAATGGTGAGCCTGATGGTGTAGGCAACCATGAAAGTGGCGGTGAGGATTAGAAGGGTTCCACTGAGAAAAACCACGATGGTGAGTAACCTGGTAAAATAGTAGAAACGCTCCACCCACTCCTGGCCATACTGTACTTTCTCCGTACCTGGGAGGTTCGCGAGGTATTCTGAAAAAAGTTTGATCTGGTTGTAGCCGCGCAGACTCTTTAAGGGCACCACCTCAATGGAGGCGGGAAGGAAATTGGTGGGCATATCCTGAAGGACATCGGAATTTTCACCGAGTTGCATGGCAAAGCGCTGGTAGGCCTCCTCTTTTGAGATAAAATGGATATCTTCCACATCGTCAAAGTTTTGAATTTTACGACGTAGCTGCTCCTGCATCTGTGGGCCAGGTTCGTCTTCGAGGTATACAATGAGGCGGAGATCATCACTCAGCCGGTCCCCTGCACCAAGCATGTTAGTGTAGATGAGATAGAAAAACGCAAAGATGAGTACAGAAAGACTCACTGTCAGGAAAGTCATGAACTGCGATGTCCATGTCTGGCGAAGGTTACGCCCCGTCTGCCTAAAGACCGCAAACCAGAAATTCATTTCAGACTCCCCCGTGTGAGGGAATGGATGTTGCCATCACGCAGTTCCATGATCCTGTGGTTGCCTTGCTGGTAAATGGAATCATCGTGGGTGGCAATTACGATGGTTGCACCAGCTTTATTGGATCTGGTAAGAAGTTCCATGACCCGTCTGGTTGTTGATGCGTCAAGATTTCCCGTTGGCTCATCCACCAGAATAAGACGTGGAGAGTTGGCCACGGATCTGGCCAGAGCTACACGCTGTTGTTCGCCACGGGACAGCTCGCCTGTGAGTGTGTCGTGTTTGTCTACGAGTTGCAGCTGATCCAGGAGGTCACGCACTCGGTGCCTGATGGTCCGCGGGTTTTTGTAGGAGACTTCCATGGCAATGGCAATATTCTCGGCAACTGTACGGTTGCTGAGGAGTTTAAAGTCCTGATAGGCAACACCGATCTTTTGTCTCAGGTGGGCAAGATCCTTACCCTTGAGTTTGTTGATATTGTAGCCGGCAACCTCAATGAGACCATTACTCGGGGTCTCCATGTTGCAGATAAGTTTGAGGAGGGTTGTTTTCCCAGCACCACTTCTGCCGATGAGGAAAAACATCTCTCCGGTTGCAATGGATAGAGAAATATCAGAGAGCGCTGTTATGTTTGGATCGTAGGTACGACTCACCTTGATCATTTCGATCATGGTGTTACCTGGTGTTGGTCGATCTTCTATGTATTCTTGACTAGACACGGATAGTAATGAATAACAGGCGGGTTAAGAGAGAATTCTATCAAACATGCCATTGACTGTCTTGATAATGTCAGCAGAATCGTCCAGGCCAAGATACGATTCTCCGCTGAGCTCCTGGTTGATGAGCACATCACTAGAGGGAATAATTCCGCCCAGCTCCATACCGGAATCGGCAATGGCTGCATCAATTTTGTCCTGAAGCGCCGGGGGAACGGGCTGGGGTGCCCGATTTACCAGAAGATACTGTTTTTTTATCTCAAGGCCAAGTGGTTCGGTGATATCTGAAATTCGTTTTGCTGTAAGTATTCCACGGGCTGACGGATCGGAAGTGACCAGCAAATAGTCGATGGTGCGCATGTTCATACGGCTGAGATGCTCCATACCGGCTTCGTTGTCAACGATGATATATTTGTAGTTCTCAGCTAGTTTATCCATGGTCATTGCCAGATACTGGTTGGCGGCGCAGTAGCAGCCGGGCCCGTCTGGCTGTCCCATTACCAGAAGGTCAAAACCGCTCTCCTCTATAAGTGCCTGGTGGATTTTCATTTCCATGAATTGATCTCGGGTCACATTGGGGGGGAGTTCTCCTTTCAGTTCCTTGCGAATCTGGCCTAGGGTCAAGTCGACGTCAAGACCGAGAAGTTCATTGAGATTGGCATTTGCGTCAGCATCAACAAGTAAAAAAGGAGTTTCTTTTTTCTTTAGTAAATATCTGGTAAGCAGGGCGGAAGTGGTGGTTTTTCCGGTTCCGCCTTTGCCTGCCATGGCAATTACTTTTGTCATTCGTAAGCTCTAAATATGATGATTTAAAATGAATTTAATGAAATATCTAACATTCCTACTCTAATTAAGGCGTTCACTGTTGTCAAATTTAAAGCTGGGCTCTGTGGTTTTTACCATTTTTCCTTGCATCTTAAACTGCAGTTGGTAAATTTAGCGATTTTATCGTTGTGTATTGGATACGTTAAACTAAACACCGTGTTATATAAGGAGAGACCTATGGATTACAGGGACACCCTGAATCTGCCGCAGACCAAGTTTAAGATGAAGGCCAATCTGAACCAGAAAGAGCCAATGTACCTTAAGCGCTGGGAAAAAGAAGATCTGTACGGAATGCTGCAGGAGCATGGCGAGGGAAAGCCTCTCTATGTTCTTCATGACGGCCCTCCTTATGCTAATGGACATATCCATCTGGGCACCGCATTCAATAAGATACTCAAAGATATTATCCTCAAATCTCGCCGAATGGCAGGATTTCAGGCTCCTTATATTCCCGGTTGGGACTGTCACGGTCTCCCCATTGAACACAACGTTGACCAGGAGCTTGGTGAAAAGAAAAATACCATTCCCAAAATAGCCAAACGGGGGGCATGTCGCAAGTATGCAGGGAAATGGATAAAAACTCAGAAGGCTGAGTTTAAACGACTGGGAGTCCATGGTGACTGGGATAAACCGTATCTCACCATGAATTATGACTATCAGGCGACCATTGCTGGCGAGTTTAACAAATTTCTTCTCTCGGGATCTGTGATTCGTAACAAAAAACCGGTGTACTGGTGTTCAACCTGTACCACTGCCCTTGCCGAGGCGGAGGTGGAATATTATGACCACAGTTCTCCTTCAATTTATGTGAAATTCCCTGTTCAGGAGGACTGGTCTGATATTGATCCAGCCCTTGCTGGAGATAATGTCTCTGTTGTGATCTGGACCACCACTCCTTGGACTCTACCTGCAAATCTTGCTGTGGCGTTTCATCCCGATTTCGAATATGCGGCGGTAAAGAGCGGTTCTGAAATCCTGATTCTGGCAAAAGAAATGGTTGATGGGGTGATGGCAGAAATGGGCATTAAGGATTACTCCATTAAAGCTACTTTTTCTGCTACCGGGCTTGAAAACCGGAAAAGCCGTCATCCTTTCCTCGATCGGGATTCCCTGATGGTGCTCGCCAACTATGTCACCCTTGAGGCGGGTACCGGTTGTGTGCATACTGCCCCCGGTCATGGTGCTGATGATTATCTCACCGGACTTCGCTACGACCTTGAAATCCTCTCTCCCGTTGACAGTGAAGGACGTTATACGGAAGATGCCGGTCCGTACGCGGGGCAGCAGGTTCCAGCTGTGAACAAAGTCATCAACGCTGATATGGCTGCAAGTGGGGTCCTGCTCCATGAAGATATTATAGAGCACAGCTACCCTCACTGCTGGCGTTGTAAAAAACCGGTTATGTACCGGGCAACACCGCAGTGGTTTATTTCCATGGAGGTGAACGATCTTCAGGAAAAGGCTCTGGCTGAGATTGAGAATGTGCAGTGGACTCCGGCATGGGGTATGCAACGTATTCATTCCATGGTCGAGAATCGTCCTGACTGGTGTCTGTCACGTCAAAGGACATGGGGCGTACCCATAACAGTTGTCAGTTGTAAGAGCTGCGGTGAAGTTGTGAAAAGCGAGGCACTGGTTGAGCGCATTGATGAGCTGTTTCGTAAGGAAGGTGCCGATGCCTGGTTCCGTTATGAACCCTCAGAATTTCTTGAAGATGGCTATGCATGTTCCTCCTGTGGTGGAACTGAGTTTGAGAAAGAAGAAGATATTCTCGATGTCTGGTTTGACTCTGGAAGTTCCCATGCAGCGGTGGTTGAAGCACGTCCTGAACTTCGCGCTCCTGCAGATCTCTATCTTGAGGGAAGTGATCAGCACCGAGGCTGGTTCCAGAGTTCTCTGCTTACTTCAGTTGGTACTAGGGGGAGAGCACCGTATAAGGGTGTGCTGACCCATGGTTATGTGGTGGACGGACAGGGGAAGAAAATGTCCAAATCCGTTGGTAATGTGGTAGCACCCAGTGAGGTGATCCAGAAGTTTGGTGCGGAAATCCTGCGCCTCTGGGTGTCTAGTGAGGATTATCGGGATGATGTGAAGGTCTCTGATGAGATCCTTAAACAGGTGGCTGACAGTTATCGGAAGATTCGTAACACAATCCGCTATATGCTTGGCAATTTAACAGACTTTGACCCAGCAATTCATAGTGTTGCCTTTGGGGATATGGAAGAGATTGATCGCTGGGCACTGGGGCGTTTTGAGGAGTTGCGGGACAAAGTCACCACAGCCTATGAACGGTATGAGTTCCATCCCATTCACCAGGCACTCAATTATTTCTGCGGTACCACCATGAGTTCCTTTTATCTCGACATCTTAAAAGACAGACTCTATTGCTCCGGTACCGATTCACCCTTGCGACGTTCAGCCCAGACCGTACTCCATGAAATTCTGGGCGGGTTGCTGCAGCTCATGAATCCTGTTCTGACTTTCACCACTGCTGAGGCCTGGGAGCACTTTAAGGCCTTAGATGATAAATCATCATTACGGGAGAGTATCTTCTTTACAGATTTTCCTGGGGCAGCTCCTGAACGACGCGACGCATCCCAGGAACAGCGCTGGGAAAAACTCATTCAGGTGCGTTCGGTTATTACTAAAGCACTGGAGACAGCCCGCCGTGAAAAGATCATTGGCCATCCGCTGGAAGCCGAGGTACTTGTTGAAATGAGTGGGGAGTGGGCGGAGTTTATCCAAAACGAGTGGGAGCAGGTGAAGGATGTTTGTATTATCTCTGAGCTCACCCGTTGTGATGACAGAGGGGCTTTTGCTGAGTTGAATTTTGTGGCCAGCGAGGAGATTCCCGATATTTCTGTGGCCGTGCGGGCTGCCAGTGGTGAGAAATGCGAACGCTGTTGGACCCGTGATTCTTTTGTGGGTTCTGATGCAGATCATCCGCAGCTTTGCAAGAGATGTCTTGAGGTCGTGCTTGACATGGCTGGTCAGGAGCAGGCGGTAAAGTGATTTTCTCCATAATCCTGATCCTGCTGGTGGTTGTTCTAGATCAGGTAACTAAAATCTGGGTTGTAAACAACTTTCAACTCTATGAATCACTGGAGGTCATCCCCGGTTTTTTCAATTTAACCTACCTTACCAATAAAGGTGCTGCCTTTGGGTTTCTGGCTGGAGTGGATGCAGCATGGCGGCACTATTTTTTCCTTATCCTGGCTTCCATTGCTCTGGTGCTGCTTGTTGTAGCATGGTTTCGTTTACATCGGGATCACAGGTTTTATGGTCCAGCCCTGGCTCTTATTGCGGGAGGCGCAATCGGTAATGTGATTGATCGGGTGCGAGTCGGGGCTGTGGTGGATTTCCTGGATTTTTATGTTGCAACCAGCCACTGGCCCGCTTTCAACGTTGCAGATTCAGCCATCACCCTAGGGGTGGCACTTTTTTTGCTGACAAATTATCTGGAAGAAAGACAGAAAAAACACAAAGAAGAATAAGGATACAAATGAAGACAGCAGTACTTTTCCCTGGACAGGGATCTCAGTTTTTAGGCATGGGACGTGAATTTATTGATTCGGACAGTGATTGCGCTGCCATCATGGAAATGGCTGCATCGGTATGTGATTTTCCTCTGGAAGATCTGATACGTAATGGCCCTATGGAAGAACTTACCCGTGCTGTCCACCTGCAGCCTGCTATTACTGTAACCAACCTTATCTGTTACCAGGGATTTAAAAAAACCTGGGGAGACGGTCTTGCCAGTGCCTGCTTTGCCGGCCATTCCTTGGGAGAATATTCAGCCCTTTGTGCCGCAGGGGTGCTGTCTGTTCAAGATACCATTCGTCTGGTGATCAAACGTGGTGCACTTATGGAGCGGGAAGGGAAGATAAATCCAGGTGGTATGCGCGCTGTGATAGGTGAAACCATCGATGAGGTGGAGGCGATTATAGCGCAGTGTGCTGATGCAGGAATTGTGACTGCTGCCAACCATAATACCGAGTTGCAGATTGTTATATCAGGTTCCATCGCAGGCCTTGATGCTGTTGAGAAAGTTGCTTCAGCAGATGGTGCCAGGGTGATTCCCCTTGCAGTGAGTGTCGCTAATCACAGCCCTCTTGTGGCTGACGCGGTTCCTGATTTTGCAGATTTTATGGATGAGGTTGAGTTTAAGGTCCCTGGTAACCCGGTCTACCTTAACGTCTCAGCCTCACCTGAGCAGGATACTGATACAATAAAAAAGATGATGGCCTCGCAGATTGCCTCACGGGTGCGTTGGTTTGAAATTATCAGCAGCATGATAAATGAGGGAGTTGACACCTTTATCGAAGTTGGACCAAAGACTGTTTTGAAGGGTATGATGAGAAAAATTGCTCCCAAAGGATACAAATACAAAGCCCTGCAGTTTGATACTCCGGAAGGGCTTGGAAAATGTATGTCTAAACTGGTTTGATTCTTTCAAAACTGACTCCATTCCCCGGGTGCCCAAATGATTAAAAAGTGTTTAACAATAATAAGGGAAGGAGGAGAGGTTGATTTTGATCAGGCAATCCTGCTGGCACAGCAGGCAGATCTGGAGCCTTTGATTGCTGCAGCTTCTGAGCTGGGCAGAGAATTCCACGGGCCGGGATTTGATCTCTGCTCTATTATAAATGCCCGGTCTGGCAAATGTTCTGAGGATTGTAGCTATTGTGCTCAGTCCAGCCACTATAACACCAACATCTTGACCTATGACCTGGTAGACTCCGGAACAGCCATGGTCCAAGCTGTTGCCAATGATGATTATGGTGTGAAGCGCCTTTCACTGGTGACTGCCGGTCGCAGTATCACGGTTTCACAACTGGATTCCATGGGGACGCTTTATGCGGAAATGGCAGAGCGCACCGGTTTGCTTTTCTGTGCTTCCATGGGCCTGCTTACCAGGGAGAAAGCAGAGATTCTTGTATCTTTTGGCGTACGTCGTTATCATTGTAACCTCGAGGCCTGCAAAGATTATTTTCCGTCCATCTGCACTACCCATACCTGGCAGGATAAGGTGAAAACGCTGGGAATTGCAAAGGCAGCTGGCATGGATCTCTGTTCCGGTGGTATTATTGGTATGGGGGAAACACTGGAGCAGCGACTGCAGCTAGCCTTTGAACTCCGCGATCTGGAAATTCTTTCTATCCCCATAAATATTCTTACTCCGATAGCTGCAACCCCCCTTGAGGGGATTAAGCCTATTGCACTAGAGGATGTTCTGCGTTGTGTGGCTCTGTTTCGCTTTATTAATCCCCGTGCTGTTATCCGCATTGCAGGCGGGCGTGATCGTTTTGGTGACGACCAGTACCAGCTCTTCTCCTCTGGTGCCAATGGAGCCATTGTGGGTGATTATCTTACTACTGGCGGGGCAGGAGTCGTCAGGGATCTTACGGAGTTGTCCCGTCTTGGTTTTGAGGTTCCGAAACAGAACCCGGGCAGCAGTGATGACAGCTGAAGAGCTGCTTGCCTATGACCGGCGGCATATCTGGCATCCATATTCGTCTATAAACAGCAATCTCCCTCTCTATGCTGTAGAATCTGCCGAAGGGGTTCGGATTCGACTCGTCGATGGCCGTGAACTCATTGATGGTATGGCATCCTGGTGGTCTGTGATCCATGGGTATAATCATCCAGTTCTAACAAAAAAACTCCAGGAGCAGGCCGCCCTGCTCTCCCATGTGATGTTTGGTGGATTGACCCATGAACCAGCCGCTGAACTTGCTCGGCTTCTAGTTGCAATTACCCCTGATCCCCTCGATCTTGTTTTTTATGCCGATTCTGGCTCTGTTGCTGTGGAAGTTGCCATGAAAATGGCCATTCAGTACTATTTTGCGGCAGGAAAGCCTGATAAAAAACGTTTTCTCACCGTGCGTTCAGGGTATCATGGAGATGTCTTTCACTGTATGTCAGTCTGTGACCCTGTCAGTGGTATGCATCATATTTTTAAAGGTGTTTTGCCAGAATATCTTTTTGCGGACCGGCCTGAGTGTGCTTTCCATAATGACTGGGATGAACGTGATATCAGCTCTTTTAAGAAACTTATTGCCGAAAATCACGGGAGGCTTTGTGCGGTCATCCTGGAGCCCATAGTCCAGGGTGCCGGTGGTATGCGTTTTTATCATCCCGAATATCTGCGACAGGTACGCGCACTGTGTGACCTGTATGATGTCCTGCTAATAGCAGACGAGATTGCCACAGGATTTGGACGCAGCGGAAGGCTTTTTGCCTGTGAGTATGCTGGAATTAGCCCCGATCTGCTTTGTCTCGGGAAAGCGCTCACCGGTGGCTATCTGACCCTGGCGGCAGTGCTAGCCACAAGGGAGGTGGGAGAAATGATTTCAGGCGGGGACCCTGGAGTGTTTATGCATGGCCCTACCTTTATGGCTAATCCTCTGGCCTGCTCAGTGGCGCATGCCTCGGTGCAACTGCTCCTTGACTCCAAATGGCAGCAGAAGGTCAGTAATATGGAATCAGGATTGCGACAGGGGCTCGCTCCCTGTGCTGAGTTTGAAAATGTTGCAGATGTGAGGGTGCTCGGTGCAATTGGAGTAGTGGAGATGAAAGACACTGTTGTTATGGAGGAGATTCAGCCAGCATTTGTTGAAAAAGGAGTGTGGGTTCGTCCCTTTGGGCGTTTGATTTATGTGATGCCACCCTATTGCATGGCGCAAGGGGATCTGGCACTGCTGACAACAGCTATTTGTGAAGTGGTGGCGGAGCAGCTGTCACAATGATCTCCAGGTATTCAAAGAAATTACGTACTCTGGAAGCGAAGGGTCGTCTTCGGAAAATGATACCATTGCAGCATGAGGGTGGTCGGGTACGGTACGAAGGGAGGACTCTTCTCAATCTCTGTTCAAATGACTATCTTGGACTGGGGCACGATACAGCGTTACGGCAGGTGTTCTTTCAGGATCTTGATTCTGCTGAGTGTGATGAGTGGGGCTTTGCTGCAGCGTCCTCACGACTGCTCACCGGAGACAACCCTCTAGCACATCGTCTTGAAAGCGAGATTAGAAGGGCTTATGGCAGTGAAGCTGTTTTGTTGTTTAATTCAGGTTATCATGCCAACATAGGAATATTACCGGCTCTCTTTGGCAAGGGGGATCTTATATTGTCTGATAAGCTGAATCATGCCTCTATCCATGATGGCTTAGTGCTCAGTCGTGCAGCCCACAAACGCTATCGCCATGGCGATTATGAACAACTCCATGCTCTGTTGACCCGCTACAGGGAAGAATATGATCAGGTGGTTATCGTCGCGGAGTCTGTTTTCAGTATGGACGGCGATGAGGCGGATCTTTCTTGTCTGCTTGCCCTGAAACATGAGTTTGATGTAAGGATCTATCTTGATGAGGCCCACGGTGTTGGCTTGTATGGAGAAAATGGTCTTGGTAAGGCTGAGGAAAAGGGAGTTCTTCAGGAAATCGATTTTTTGGTAGGTACCTTTGGAAAAGCGCTGGCTTCTGTTGGTGCTTTTGTCTGTTGCTCCATGGAAATAAAAAATTATCTGGTGAATCACAGTCGTTCGTTGATATTCACCACAGGGCTGCCTCCGGTGACGCTGAACTGGAATCATTTTGTTTTTAAAAAAATGCTTACAATGTGCCAGGAACGAAAACAGCTCAGCCGAATTTCCTGGCAGTTGCGTGATGCTCTGGAAGGGAGGGGGATCCCAACCCGTGGCAGCACTAATATTGTACCGATTATCATTGGGAAGGATAGTACAGCTCTCAATCTGGCGGAACAGATGCAGGAGGTCGGTTATCTTGTCCTTCCGATTCGCCCACCCACAGTCCCTGAGGGAACTGCGCGTTTCCGGTTCTCAATCTGTGCTGATATGCTGTGGCAGGACATAGAAGATTTGCCGGAACAGATAGATTTTATGCTGAAGGGAGTTTGAGGTGAGGAGCAAATGGCTTCGACAGGGAAGAAATGACAGGTTGATCCTGTTCTGCAATGGCTGGGGGATGGATGAGAATCCTATTCAGCCACTTGAGTGTCACGACTGGGATCTCTTCATGTTATATGATTATCAGAATCTGATTGTTGATGAAAATCTTGAAGAGCTGTTGCAACGGTATGAGGAGATAGTATTGATATCCTGGTCCATGGGGGTATGGGTGGGCCAACAGCTTTTGGCACCGTTTCGAGCACAACTGTCCGGGGCCCTGGCCATAAACGGAACCCTCTGTCCTGTTGATGATAGCAGCGGTATACCTGAGGCAGTGTTCAGAGCAACCCTTGCTGTTTTTGATAAAAAACAGCGATTGAAATTTTATTATCGGATGTGCAGAGAGAGGACTTTGTATAAAACATTTCTTGAGCATCAGCCCAGGCGTAATATTGCGAGCCAGCGTAGAGAGCTCAAATTCCTGCTTGAAAATGTTACGTCGTGTTCCTGTGAACACTCTATTTACAGTCGCGTTATTGTGGCAGATCGTGACCATATTATGCCAGCCAAAAACCAGATTCGTTTCTGGGGGAATCCCTCTTTAAAGCTGGTAAGTGGTTCACATTTTCTATTTTACAGTTATAGCAGTTGGGATGAGATTGCTGCAGAAGCTGGCAAGTCGGGGCCTTAACAGGACTGGTGGATGGTTTTAGCTCTGAATAAACAGAAGATCGCTCAATGTTTCCGCAGAAGTATGGAAAGCTATGATGAGGCGGCCATTGTGCAGAATAAACTTGCTGGTCGACTGGTGCGCGCCCTTGAGGGGCTACCGGACAGGGCTTTTAGGCGAGTATTTGAGATAGGCTGTTGTACAGGAGCTCTCACTGAAATGCTTTGCAGGGAGAGAGAGGTGCGAACCCTTTTTCTTAACGATCTGGTACCCGAATTTGAAGATCTGGTGCTGCAGAGGCTGGATACCTTTCAGGGGACGGAAAAAATACCGAGTTTTGGTGATATTGAAGATCTGGAGTTACCACGTGGGCTTTCTATGGTGCTCTCCGGGGCCACCTTTCAGTGGCTCAGTGATCTGCCTGGTTTTTTAAATAAACTGGCCGAATCACTGCAGCCCGGGGCCTATCTGGCCTTCTCTCTGTTTGGTCCAGGAACATTGAAAGAGTTTTCCAGTATAACTTCTGTTGCACTGCACTATTTCTCTGATGATGAGATACTTTCATTTCTTAAGACTGATTTTATGGTGCTGTCCCATCATTCCCATGATGATACAATTTTTTTTCCTTCAGTGCGAGAGGTACTTGGTCATATTCGGTCTACCGGAGTTGGTGGCGTGTCACAGTATCAATGGACCAGGGAGTGTTTGCGCTCTTTTGAATCACAGTATGTCTCTGATTTTAAACAGGAATCTGGTGTTCCTGTCTCCTATGTTTCATCCACATTTGTACTGAGGAGGCGCTGATGGGTACGGTAACCTGTATAAGTGGTATTGACACGGATATTGGTAAGACAGTGGCTACCGGTTTGCTGGCAAAGGCCCTTGGTGCACAAAAACGTACTGTGGTAACCCAGAAAATTGCCCAGACCGGCTGTGCAGGTATTGCTGAAGATATTGTGCAGCATCGTCAGCTGATGGGAATTGATTTGATCCCTGAAGATATCAGTGGTGTAACGTGTTCTTTTGTCTTTGAAAAGGCTTGCTCTCCACATCTTGCAGCCGAGCTTTCCGGCAGTCACATCGATCCTGCAGTGATAACAGCTGCAACCCGGCAGCTGGCTGCTGAATATGAGCATGTCCTTCTTGAAGGAGCCGGGGGGCTCATGGTTCCTCTGAACCGGAGGGTGACCTTTCTAGACTATATTGAGGAGCAGGGATATCCGCTGATCCTAGTCACCAGTCCACGGCTGGGATCCATTAATCACACTCTTTCAGCACTTGAGCTGGCAAAGGAAAGGGGGATTGCGGTGAAGGGGCTTGTCTACAACCGTTATGATGTATCCGATACAATAATCTGTGAGGATTCAAGACAGTTGTTTATTCGCCAACTGCAAAAATATTCCTTTAGCGATGTACTTGTTGATATGGAGGACGTCAGCTATTACCAGAAGAACGAGATAGAATTTGATTGTCTCCGTCTGTTTGATGTAAAAAGATCCTAATGAAAGGTTAGAATGATATATTTGCAAAAAAAAATATGCCTCAGTTGTCGTAATTTTCGCCTGGAAGATCCCTACTCCGGAGTGTGTCGTGTTGACAAAAGTGTGGAGCAATACCCGCTGAAAACCACAGAGGATAGCTGCGGGAAATGGACCGACGGTGGACATCAATACCATATTCGCTGCGGCTGGATCAAAAGCACCCTGGAAAGTGCAGAAAAAGAAAAACTGTAATCTGAATCGTGTCCTCTGGCCACTCTCTAGAGATATCAGTCTCCCTTTTCCATTTTGACTTCCAGTCCCCCGCTTGAATAAACAAATCAATTCTTCTCAACACTGATAGCAGACATTGTTTTTTCTCTTTCTATTCGTTATAATGCGATGAAATTAAGTGAAATATCACCCTTTTGGGTTCTCTTGCTAAACTCCAGTACAGGTGTTTATGATGGTTTATCAAAGGAAGTTTGTTCTTCAGTTGTTAATGGTTTCAGGGGTGCTGTTTGTTTTAGCTGGAGGATTCGGTTGTTCAGGAGACGACCCTGAACAGTTGTTTCAGGAAGGAGTTGAGGCCATTTTGGCTGAGAATTCCGAAGAAGCAATAATCTGGTTTAAAAAAGCCTTACAGCTCGACCCTGAAATGCCTCTAGCTCATTATAAGCTGGGCCAGATTTACCGTCAGAAAGGTGAGGATAAGTTAGCCTATGCACAGTTAAGTAAGGCTGTGCAGCTAGATCCCCAACTGAAAGCGGCGAGAAAGGAACTGATATTTCTCCTTGTCGAAAATCGTGCCCTTGATCAGATTGTAAGTACCTGTGAAGAATATTTGAAAATCAATGGGGATGATGAAGAAGTATATCTGATATTGGGGAACTCCCTTGCCTATCAAAAGAAACTTGATGAGGCTGCAGCCACCCTTAAAAGTGCGTCTGAGAAGTATCCTGAAAACGAAACTATCCTGATAAACCTTGCCAGGATTTATGTAATAAATGGTGCTGTTGAAGAGGGGCGCGCCATGCTTGAAAATCTTGTTAAAAAGAGTCCTGCTAATATTGATGCCCGGGTATCACTTTCCGAAGTATATGGGGTGATGGGGCGCTATGATCTCACTCTCCTGACCCTTGAATCACTGAAAGAGGATTTCCCGGAAGACACCCGGTCCTATCAGCTCCTGGCGCAACTCGCCCTTAAAAAGAATCATCCGGATGAGGCCATGGCTGTGCTAAGCGAGGCTGAAAGTAACGGTATCCATGACTCCGGGATACTTAAGTTGCAGGCCATGATTCTGCATCGTGAAGGGAAGAAGGAAGAGGCGTTGGAATATTTCAGGAAAGCAGTTGATTTTGCAACAGACGAGACACGCTCCCTCAACAAGATTATTCTGGCTGATTATTATTCATATCTGAAAAGCTTCAAAGAAGCGCAGCAAATTCTGGAGACAGTAATTTCTGAAGATTCCAGTAAGAAAAAATTGAAATCAAGGGTTGTCGAATTGTTTCTGCTTCAAGGAGAGTTTGAGCAGGCGAAAAGTTCTGTAGATGCACTTTTGAAGGAAGACAGCGGGGACGCCCGGGGGCACTATTTAAAAGGCCTTATGATGATGCGGGATAAAAATGTGGCTGCTGCTCGAAAACAATTTTCCAAGGCCCAGGAACTGGCCCCTGATGCTGCTGAAAATCAATTTATGTATGGTCTCACCTTTGTGGAAGAATCCCAGGAAATTTCCATTACTGAAATAGGTGAGGCGGTGAAGAAAGATCCCAACCTTCTGAAAGCCAGGATGGCCCTTGCCGAGCTATTTGCTAAAAAAGGTGATTTTCAGGCGAGCCTTGAGGAGCTTGATCGGATAATTGAGAAACAGCCCGATGAAAAAAGAGCCCGGGTGTTACGTATCTCCGTTCTTCTTAAAATGTCCCAGGCTGATATGGCACTTGCAGATGCCAGATATCTTGTTGAAAATGAGCCGGATGTGACCTGGCACAGCTTTCGATTAGCTGAGATCTACTTTTTTACTAAAGAATATGATAAAGCCTTGCCGCTCTATTTGACACTTCAGGAAGAAAAGCCTGATAGCGTTCAGATTCTCAACAGAATTGTTTCTATTCATATGCTGAAGAACGCGCCGGACACGGCGCTCGAGATTGTTGATGCTTTTCTGGCCCAATATCCTGATATTAGTGGGGCAGTATTGACAAAAGCCAAAATATACCTGTCCCAGGGGTATCTTGAGCTGGCTGAAAATGTTCTTTTAGCGGAGGTGGAGAAGGGTAAGGATGTGGCGTCAATTCTCATGCTGGCCGGGTTGTATCAGATGAAAAAGGATGATGAACAGGTTGTATATTATTACAAAAAAGCAATCGAGATGCTTCCTGGTAATATTTCTGTTCTTATGAAACTAGCTGATTATTACTTGAAAAATGAAAAGTATAGGCAGGCAATTGATGTATATGAGAAGGTATTGGATCAGAAAAATGACTTTCTTGCCGCCATGAATAATCTTGCCTTTCTCTATACTGAAATCGGAGAAAAGCAGGATCGAGCCCTTGAGTTGGCAGGAAAAGTTGCCAAGGCCCTCCCTGAAGATCCTGATGTTGCAGATACCCTCGGGTGGATATATGTAATGAAAAAATCCTATACCCAGGCCGAACCCTATTTAAAAATGGCCTTGAAAGCCAAACCTGATAACCCGATCATCCTGTACCATATGGGAGTGCTTCGATTGGGGCAGCAGAGGTTTAATGATGCCAAAGTACTACTCACAAAAGCTACCACCCGAAAAAAAATCAGTGCCACGGAACTGGCTAAGGTCAAGGAGGCTCTCAGCGCATTGCAGGAAAAACAGGGGAGAGTGCAAAAGGCTGTTGATGTGTACGATAGAGGTGATGTGGATCTGGCGGCAGAGCTCTTTGAGGAACTGCTTGCATCCGGATCGTTTAATAGTGAGGTTGCGGCAAATCTGGCTATTCTCTACGCAGAACAGAGGAGTGGGGGTGAAAAGGCCATGGAGCTTGCACTGAAAGCCTACGACAGCCATCCGGAGAATGCCCTAGTGTTGGATGCTTTGGGCTGGGTTTATTTCCACCAGGGGTCACTTCTTCTGGCAAAACAGTATATAGAAAAATCCATAGAACAGAATGCGAGATATGGAAGGGCTCACATGCATCTTGCTGCGGTATCCCTGAAAAAGGGCGATATTGAAGCAGCAAGAGACTCCTTGAAAACTGCTCAAAGTATGGAGTTGTCAAAGGTTGACAGGCTGCAGCTGGAAAAGATTTTGACTGAGCTTCAATGATGTGGTTCCTGAGGCAGTTCCTTCCCTGCGCTGTTAGGTGTCACGTAAACGCTGCTATGACGTATATTACACACCCTTTTTATACATATATATCGGTTACTGCTCAAGGGATGTAAATAATGTCATCTGCTTCCAGCTGGAAGTCAACGTCAGGCTGTTCAGCTTTCAAGGCTTTGTCGTAATTGTAGGTAAGATTTTTTTGTTTACCGTCTACTCTGCGGATAATAAAAATGTCATTGGTGTCTGCAAAGGTGTTAACGCCTCCTGCTTGAGCGATGGCTTGAAGGGGGCTCATTCCTGGAGTAAAAGGCTGCAGGCCTCGATTGTTGCTTCCCGGGCCGGTGATTGTGATGGTTTGGGGAGCGGCAACCAGATTACCGGTTCCATCCGCTGAAACCATCTCGCTTCTTGGGACGCGAACGATATCTCCACCCTGAATTATTGGGAAAGATGCGGGGCTGCTGGCTGTACCGGAGTCGAATAATCCCTTCATGTTGAATATGTTTTTGGTACCATCAGCCCGCATGATTTGGATTTCTGAGAGATCGGCATTTGCAGTTTCCCCCCCTGCAGTGATTAGAAGATCAAGCAGGTTTATACCTTTTCCTTTGGGAACAGGATAGATACCAGGATCACGCACAGCTCCAAAGATGCGTATCTTCGAGGTGTTGAGCATGGACTCGTCACCGCTGAGATCATCTGCTGCAACCATCAGGGGAACGAAGACGGTGTCATTTTCAAACAATCGGGGCAGAATAGCTGTGTTGCCCTCAAGGAGGTATTGCTGGATGTTGGCGCTGATTTGCTGAGGTTTATCATCTTTTATCCTGGTGATTGTTACTCTGGCAAGGTCGGCCCCTTCCATGCTCCCGCCTGCCTGGCTGAGGATTGACTGAATATTTGCGGATTCCGGTATGTTGTACCATCCGGGATTAACCACATGGCCAAGGATTTGAATATAGTGTCTTTTCTCAATGAGATTTACGGAAGCGTGATCACTTTTGGAAAGATATTTAGGCAGGTTGTCGGTGAGCATTTGACTGATCTGTTTTGTGGTGTAGCCGGATATTTTGATATTACCTTGGCTTGGGAGGAAGATAAAACCGTGCCGATCCACCTCCACTTTCTCTTTGAAGAAATTTCTTTCAGTGGGAGAAAATTCGCTGGTAACTTCTTTTGGAATGATGACATAAAGAAGATCTCCATTGTCGATTATGGCACTGTTGTCCAAGGGGGATTCCGCAGCATGAGCGGAGTTGATTAGCAAAGCAGTAAGGATCAGTAAAGTTGATAGAGATGCAAGGAAATGTTGTACCGTATGAAGTGATTTATCCATGGAGTGTCCTTGAATAGAGATGAATTGATAATGAAATTTCAACAATATTACCACCTTTCACCTTGACTTGCCAATGGAGTTTCCTGCTTGTGTACTCAAGATGTATTGATTTGAAATGATGGTATGTATCCGAAGTGAAAATGGATTGTTCTTGAATTGAGATTGCAATAGTATTATGTCGCGAATTGGGTTATGGAAACGAATAGTTAATCCTGAACCTGTGACATATTTGTGGCCCCCCGTTCAGCGTATTGATGTGTTGTCGTGAAGATAAAATAATCGAATATATCATGCACCAAATGCGTAACTATTCAAGGCGAATATTAAATGGGTATAAAAAAATGAATGTTTTAGTGACCGGTGGTGCAGGTTATATCGGGAGTCATACCTGTCTCGAATTGCTGGCAGCAGGAAACCGGGTGATGGTCCTTGATAACCTGTCCAACTCAAGCCGGGAGGCATTGCGGCGGGTTGAGAAAATAACTGGGAAACAAGTACGATTTTTTGAGGCTGACCTCCTTGACTCCGCCGCTGTAAGTGAGGTCTTCAATACCTGTTCTGATATAGATTCTGTGATTCACTTTGCTGGCTTGAAGGCTGTGGGAGAGTCTGTTGAGGAACCTCAGAGGTATTATGACAATAATGTAACAGGGACGCTTACTCTTACCCGGGTCATGGCAGAACATAATGTGAAAAACATAGTTTTTTCCTCTTCTGCCACAGTTTATGGTGACCCGGCGACAGTGCCTATAACTGAAGATTTTCCCCTCTCCTGTACCAATCCTTACGGACGCAGCAAGCTAATGGTGGAAGAAATCCTCAGTGATTTAAATGTTGCAGATCCCCAGTGGAATGTGGCTCTGCTTCGCTATTTTAATCCGGTGGGAGCCCACGAAAGTGGTGTGATTGGAGAAGATCCCACCGGTATTCCAAATAATCTGATGCCTTATATTTCTCAGGTGGCAGTGGGCGTTCTTGAAGAACTCTCTGTCTTTGGGAACGACTACTCAACTCTGGATGGAACCGGAGTGCGTGATTATATCCATGTGGTCGATCTGGCTCAGGGGCATCTTAAGGCCCTCGAAAAGTTGTCCACAGATCCCGGTGTGGTTGTTTGTAACCTGGGTACTGGTAATGGTTATAGTGTGCTTGACATGGTACATGCCTTTGAGGAGGCGTCAGGCAAGAAAGTTGCGTACAAAGTTACCGCGCGAAGGGCTGGTGATATTGCTCAATGCTATGCAGATCCGGGTCTTGCTGCAAGAGAACTTGGCTGGAAGGCCAGTCGTGGGCTGGATGAAATGTGTAAGGATACTTGGCGCTGGCAGTCTCAGAATCCCAAAGGATATCGCTGATTGACACAGGCGTCACGGATTCAGGAACATTAGAAAATCTTCTAGGGTATAGTTTGTGGTACATTTGAATTTGATTTGATAGGCGCGTAAAAAATCATCACCTCCTTCGTTAAGCGCCCCTTTTAGGAAGTGCCCTTGGGGTACAAATGTCTTATCATTTCGACGTACCTTGATACGAAGAAATGGTAGCAATTTTATGCGCCTCGTATATGTGGTCTTTCAGAGTCTACGCTTACCTGATAGCCTTTGGTTTTTTTAACTTTTTGCAAGTTTGTCAATTTTACTAACTTAAAATCTGATATCGGAAATCGAACATGAATATAACAATGATTGGAACGGGCTACGTTGGCCTTGTTACAGGGGCCTGCCTGGCAGAGTTCGGGCACCGGGTCACCTGTATGGATAAAGATACTGAAAAGATAAACCGTCTCCTTGGTGGGGAAATTCCCATCTATGAACCGGGGCTTGATGCTCTGGTAGCAAAAAATGTAAAGGATGGCAGACTGAAATTTACCTCTGACCTTGCCGATTGTGTTCCTAAGGCTCAGGCCATTTTTATCGCAGTAGGTACTCCGTCATCACGACGTGGTGATGGGTATGCTGATCTCAGCTATATATATGCTGCAGCAAAAGACATAGCCGGATATCTGTCCGGCTATACAGTTGTGGTGGATAAAAGTACGGTTCCTGTTGGAACATCAAGGCAGGTTCTGAGGATTATAAAAGAAACCAATGCTGAAGCTGATTTTGACGTTGCATCTAATCCAGAATTTTTACGAGAAGGTGCGGCTATAAGTGACTTTATGCGACCTGATCGGGTGGTGGTTGGTACTGATTCTGGCAAGGCGCGTGAGGTGATGAAAGAGGTGTATGATCCTCTTTATCTTCTTTCCACCCCTTTTGTGTTTACCGGGCTTGAGTCAGCTGAACTTATCAAATATGCGGCCAACGCTTTTCTGGCCATGAAAATCTCTTTTATCAATGAGATGTCCACACTTTGTGAAGCGGTTGGAGCTGATGTGGTTGATCTTGCAAAAGGTATTGGCCTTGATGGCAGGATCGGCAGCAAGTTTCTTCATCCCGGGCCCGGATACGGAGGGTCGTGTTTTCCCAAAGACACCCTGGCCTTATTACGAATTGCCCAGGAAAATGGTGTCACAGCACGCTCTGTTGAGGCTGCAGTTGAAATAAATGCAGCCCAGAAGGCAAGAATGGTAAAAAAAATCCGGGATGCACTTGGAGGGAACGAGGCAGGGAAAACCATCGCGGCACTTGGACTTGCTTTTAAGCCGGAGACAGATGACCTGCGCGAATCCCCGCCTCTGTCCATCCTTCCCCCCTTGGCCGAGAAGGGTGCTATTGTCAGGGCTCATGATCCACAGGCCATGGCAGAGGCCAAGAAGATGTACCCTGATTTTATTTATGTAAATAACGCTTATGAGGCCTGTGAAGGTGCTGATGTGGTCGTTCTGTTCACAGAGTGGAATCAATATCGTGCATTGAATCTTAAAGAGTTGAAAGAAAAGATGACCGGTTCTGTTTTTGTTGATCTGCGTAATGTGTATTCACCAAAACTGATTAAAGAAGCCGGTTTTACGTATCATGGACTTGGCAGGAAATTATGAAGTGATTGTTTTGCGGTCATCTGACCTTGTGGTGGTAAGGGTGACTTGAAATGCTATTGTCATGATTCAGCTGTATCCCTGTTTTTATGCTATAACGGTCCTGTTGACCAACGAATATTTGAAAGTAGAGTGAAATATGTATGATTCTCGTTCGATGGAACTGGATAGAACTGTTTTTCTTCTCGATATTCTCATATCTGTATCGGTATTTGTTCTTTCGTTTCAGATACGAAACTTTTTTAGTTTAGACGGGGAGGTGGATCTTTCAAGCCACCTGTTCCTCCTGCCCCTTCTGCTGGTTTTAATAACGAGTTTTCTTTCAAGTTTCGGGGCCTATGACCTTCCACGAGATACCACTGCTGTCAAATATGTGTGGGCAGTGTTCCGTGCTGTGTTTCTGGGAGTTGGGGTTGTTCTGATACTTTTGTTCATGTTCAAGATTCAATATATCAGTCGTGCTGTAATTATTACGTTTGCAGGTGCTGAGTTTGTGGCCCTGTCACTTTTGCGTGTCGCAGTTAGAAAGTATTTTTTTTATTTAATAGCTACAGGAAAACATTCCTTAAAGGTTCTGGTTGTTGGCACAGGAGAAAGGGCAAAGGATTTAATCAAAGAACTTGCCCGGCAGGCAGACTGGGGTATCAAAATAGTCGGTTACCTGGATCCGGATTCTGAGCGTGTCGGGATGGAGATCGGTGGTGCTGTGGTTTTAGGGACCTTGGGTGAGATTGATGAATGTTTGAAAAACAATGTGATTGATGAAGTGATCATTGCAATACCGCGATCCATGCTGGAAGATGCTGAATCAATAGTTATTGCTTGTGAGGAAGAAGGGATTAAGCTGCGTTTTATGGCGGACATTTTTAATGTACGGGTGGCAAAGATTTCCCTGACACTACTTGGCAAAATCCCCCTGTTGACATTGGAGTCTGTCGCCCAGGATTCAACACAACTGCTACTTAAACGTATCTTTGATTTTTCACTCACCCTTATGGCAATGCCTTTTGCTTTACCGGTGATAGCCCTTGCAGCACTTGCTGTGAAGATCGAATCCCCGGGACCTATATTTTTTGTTCAGCAACGAGTCGGGTTGCGGAAACATATTTTTCCCATGGTTAAGCTGCGCTCCATGTATCAAGATGCAGAAGAAAGATTGGTGGAAGTAGAACATCTCAATGAAGCAAAAGGGCCTATCTTTAAGATGGAAAACGATCCTCGTATCACTAGGGTGGGCAGATTTATACGACGAACCAGTATAGACGAATTACCGCAGTTATTTAATGTACTGCGGGGGGAAATGAGCTTAGTGGGGCCACGGCCTATGTCCATTCGGGATGTGGATCTGTTTGACAGGGGTATTCAACGTAAGCGTTTCAGTGTAAAACCTGGGCTTACCTGTATATGGCAGATCTCTGGGAGAAGCAATCTGCCATTCCACAAGTGGCTGGAGCTTGATCTTGAATATATTGAAAACTGGTCACTGGCGTTGGATTTAAAGATATTGCTTAAAACCCCTTGGGCAGTACTCAGTGCAAAAGGGGCGGCCTGATGCCTGGTGTATTGTCGAGTATCCTGGAGAGTAATGGGTAAAATAAGAGTAGGAAAAATAGTATTGATTGTGTTAGCTGGTGCGCTTTTTAGTGTTGCATATTTTCCTGCTCTTCAGCTTCTTGTCGAAAAATGGCTGAATTCTGAGGAGTATAGTCATGCCTTCCTGACAGTTCCTCTTCTTGTTTATATGATATGGAGTCATAAAAAAGATCTGCAGAACAATCAGCCACGCTATTCCCTGATTGGCCTCCTTCTAGTTCTCGTTTCCACCGCCTGCTATCTTTTTGCACTATTGACCCAGGTACCCACTTTTATCTTTCTGTCTTTCTATTTCACCCTTGTTGGTGTTCTGATTTATCTTGCTGGATTACAGTCTGTCAGATTACTCTTTACCCCATTAGTTCTACTTCTTATCCTCATCCCAGTTCCGGAACAACTTTACACTAAGCTCACTTTTCCCCTACAGCTAAAGGTTTCACAGGTAAGTGAAATTTTACTTGAAATGTCTGGCGTTCCTGTTTTACGGGAGGGAAATGTGATGCACAGTCCGGGCAGGAGTTTTGAGGTAGTTGAAGCATGCAGTGGGATGCGTTCCATCATTACCCTGCTTACCCTCAGTCTTATCATGGGATATTTCATGCTGAAGGGAAAAGTGGCTAAAATAATTTTACTGTTAACTTCTATTCCAATTGCTATAGCTGTCAATATTGTCCGAGTGAGTTCAATGATACTGCTCTATCACTATTTTCAGCTGGATCTTACTGAGGGTTTTTTTCACACCATTACAGGCCTTCTTGTTTTTGTACTGGCTTTTGTCATGCTGTTGTTGGTCCATAAGGTTCTCGAGTACAGGGAGAATAAATGAACATAAAACTACTGATATTAAGTGCTGTTTTTTTATTTACAACGGCTTTTGTTTCGGGCCAAAGCGGAGATGTAGATATCAGCAAACCTCCAGTGGAAACATTTTTTGAGCAGATTGAAGGCTACCGACTTCTCCAGACTGTTACCATGGACAGCAATGCCTTGGAACTTTTGAAGCTTGATGATTATTTGTTTTCTGAATATAGCGGGCCGGAAGGAAATGTAACACTATATATTGGGTATTATTATACGGCTGATAAGGCATCTGCCGCGCATTCTCCTCTGATTTGTTATCCGTCTCAAGGCTGGAAAATTGAAAGTCAGAATGCTGGTCAAAAGCTTGATGTGGAACCATTTATAGTCCATTACAAAGAGATTGTGACATCTTTTGGGAAACAGAAGGAGCTTGTTCTGTACTGGTTTCAGGCAGGGCGTGATACCAATGAAGAGGCTTTTAGAAATAAAACCAACGTTGCTCTGAACAAGTTGCTGAACAAAGGCGAACAGCATGCCTTTGTCCGTGTGTCAGTGACAATTGATGACTCAGGACAGGAGATGGCAAAACAACGTGTGGTGGACTTTATTCAGACATTTTATCCGCAGTTTATCCGTTTTGTTGATAAAATGTAAAAAAGTTTTTAGTTTCCTGAGCTTCTGCCGGATTTATGGATTTTGCAGTTTAATATATCACTTTGTCATCCTTTTAAGGGTTGATGATGTATCTCACAGGAACAATAAGAGAAGGACTTGGTTACTATGCAGTTTTCCCTTTTTGGGGCAGCACCAGACACCGGCAACCTCGGGGTCTCGGCACTCTGTTATTCCATACTTTATGTCATTGCCAGGCAGTTACCTGAGGCTCGGGTAACGGTTTTTGATCATGGTCGCGGTAGAGAGACTCAGAGTATTGACTTTGGAGATGGACAGCAGGTTTCTTTTTTTCGGCAGGGAGCTGTGAATTCACGTCGTTTTTATCGATCTGAGAATCTTAGGTTGATGCAGCTTGCCGGTCTGTTTGGTGGACTTGGCAATAGTGGGATTAAGACCATTTTGCAGTCGGAGGCGGTACTTGATATCAGTGGCGGAGACAGTTTTACCGATCTTTACGGAAGGCGTTGTTTTGACACTATTATACTTCCGAAACTACTCACCCTTCAACAGGGAAAGCCACTTGTTCTTCTTCCTCAGACATATGGTCCTTTTTCTAGTAATGAGTGTGAGAGGAAGGCTGCAAAAATCGTGAAAAATGCAAGATGTGCATGGGCACGCGATGCTCGAAGTTTTGAGGTGCTGAAAGATCTATTGGGATCCTCTTTCGATTCTTCCATACATCAGTGCGGGGTAGATGTTGCCTTCGGATTGCCCACGATAAGACCGACTTATTTATCACAGGAAATGGAAACCTATCTCAACTCATCTGTGACAAAAGTTGGTATAAATATAAGTGGACTCATCTATAATGATTTTGAAAGTTCCAAAGAACGCTTTAGCTTTCGGGCTGATTACAAACAAATTGTACTTGATCTAATAAGACGATTCCTGTCGGAGACAGACTGTACCATATTTCTTGTCCCCCATGTGATAACCCCAAAGGGACATCATGAGTCTGATCTTGATGCCTGTCATGATGTGTTTTCCAGGATTACCGATGAAAAATTGAGGAAAAGGATTATAATTGCCCCTGCTTACGGAAATCCTTGTGAAATAAAATGGGTTATCAGCCAATTTGATTGGTTCTGTGGCACAAGAATGCATGCAGCAATTGCTGCATTGTCGTCAGGAGTGCCGGTCTCTGCAATATCCTATAGTCCTAAAACGTTGGGGGTTTTTGAGAGTTGTGGGCAGGGGAACCATGTGGCTGACCCACAGGTCATGGATGAGGTGACCATTGGGGAGGTACTGTGGAGTTCCTGGGAAATTCGGAAAGATTCACTATTGCAATATGCTTCGATTCTACCGGATGTGAAGATACTTTTGGAGGAGCAAACGAGCCTTTTGCTTGGTGGTTTTCATGGATAGGCCTGATCAATCTCACAAAAGTCTGATCACTTCAGTTTGGAGTTGCTTCATCTGTTAATGAATCCTACAACAAACTTGTCAGGGTGTGGCCGCAATGCTAGAGGTAGATTGGAGACTGACAGTGTGTATGTTTCCGAGACATCACATATATCTGGACCCGCGAAGGTTGGTTGTATTTGGCTGTGATCCTGGACCTTTTCTCTCACCAGGTTGTGAGTTGGTCCCCGAGTAACTGGATGACCAGGAAACTGATCATAAATGCCTTGTCCATGGCAATCTGGCACCGCCGACCAACTCCTGGCCTGATATTCCATTCAGACAGGGGAAGCCAGTATTGCAGCAACGATTTTCAGAAAATACTGAGATTTCATGGCATGATCAGCAGCATGAGCAGGAAAGGGGATTGCTGGGATAATGCAGTGGCGGCGAGTTTTTTCGGCAGCCTCAAAACCGAGAGGGTCTTTTTCTCAGACTATGCGACCCGAGAGGAAGCGAGGCAAGACATCGTCGATTACATTGAAATGTTTTGCAACAGCAACAGGCGTCATTCCTATCTGGGATATGTCAGTCCCAAGGAATTTGAAAAAATGTGGCTTCTGAAAAAAGTCGCTTAACAAAAGTGTCCACTTTTACTTGACCAGGTCTGAGATATTCTTGGAGCATTCCCTGTTCTGAAAGACTCTCATGTTGTTTTGATGCCACGGTATTGCGGGTACTCCTAATGTTAATCAGCCCAAGAAGCCTGTCAGGCTTGTCGGCTAAGTAGATTGTCCTCAAAAAGTCACAACCAACTGTTATTGTAGAGTAAAGACTTTAAAAAGGTAGTACACTATGCAAGCATACAGAGCAATACTCAACAAAAGGCTTGCACATGATACGTTACAAAAGT
>JALSMA010000089.1 GCA_026988015.1 Desulfobulbaceae bacterium
GAGTATCACAGTATTTGAAAAAACTCCATTAGTTCAGGCTGTTACTGGATCAGCTTACAAAAAAGAGAAACCTCCTAGCGGTATCCAGCTGAAATTATTTGATTAAACGTTGGGACACTAGTGATGTATTATGTATAAAATAGTTAAGAGCGATTCGCTTCAAAAACTTGAACTTGAGGTTCAGCGATATCTGAAAAATGGCTGGTCTGTCTCAGGTGGAGTCACTGTTTCCCCGGATACCACCTATCTGCAGGTAGTGTTTAACTCTACGAAAATTGAGTTTCATAAAAAGAAACGGAGTTGAGGATAGAACCCTTTTTCTGACTTGCCGGCGAAGAACGGTGATGCTGACCGAGGGGGGCTTTTGAAAAACCGGGCAACCGGAATGGCTGCCCGGAAGGCACGGGGATAACTGCAGCCGTATTAAAGGCTTGGAGTTTGTGCTAAAAGATGTGGAATTTCAATCCAATGTTAGCCGTCATCCCGCTAGTGTCGATATAGTCCAGGTCACTGTAGCGATACATGATTTCTCCAAAAAGTTTCACAAAAGAGCTGCCAAGTTCAACGTCCAGCCCAGCTCCTAGGTAACCACCAAATTTGGAGTCGAGGTTCAGGTGTTCCGAGTCAACATAGTTGTAGGATACACCACCGAGTACATAGGGGTCAAACCGGGCGTTTGTCAGCAGGTGGATTTGTGCTCCCAAGTCAATGGGATAGACTTGTACTGAGCTTCTTTCCCAGTCGCTGTCTCCAAAATAGTGTACCCGGCCATCCAACCTGATATTATCAATAATGATTGGCAGGCTGATCCCTATACCTGCCCCCCAACTACCATCTGTATCGCTCTTATCCCAGTAACTGCCAAATCCATAGAGATCAATTGCAGATGCCTGGCTACCGGTACATAAGAGGAACAGCAGTACCCCTGCTATTATAGTTTTCACTTTGTTCATGTCTTCTCCTTAGTTAAATATATTGGTGGCGTTGTTAAAAACCTCCTTGCGGGTGAAAATTTAGTGTCACCATCACTTTTTTGCTAGTCCATCGATAGTATGTTTAATAGAAATTCCTGCTAAAACAAGTAAAAAGAGTGATCTTAAGAAGATGCCTGCTCTTTGAAGGGGACGATGAGGTCCACTGTTTCGTGTTTTTCCAGGTTTTTGCTGTTTTTGAGTATTGCTTCAAGCCCTTCAATACTCGATGCACAGCTGTTGCTGATGTTTTCGCTGAGGAGGTAGGCTCGGTCCTCTTTTCCCAAAAGTTTTCCAGTTTTTTTTTGTAATTTTCTGCATTGTTCATGACAGGCTTTCATTTCTTTGTGGACTCTGACTCTTTTTTCATGCTTTTCCTGTTCTGCATGCATTATTGGCAAAAGTCTTCTAATGGATATTTCTACCAGCAGATCCCTGGGTATTTTCTGTTGCCGGGCCACACTGTTCAGTACCTCCAGTGATTTTTTGCTTAATACAAAAGTCTTCTGACGGCGTTTACTGCTTTGCGTATCTGTGGCATCAGCCATTTTCGCTACTTTGCTGAGAATCTCACGGTCTTCAATGAGCTGATCAAAGAGTGATTTTTGTTTCAGCCCCAGCTGGGATGCGACTATTCCTAGAAGCTGTATCGTGGTTTCGGGCAGCCTGAACGTTGCCCTGACAGATTGTTTTCCCTTCAGTCCCCTGGCTGAAATGGTGAGTTTGCCGGTGGTAGAGAGTGTCGTGGATCTGGTCATTTTCTTGTTTTCCTGGTTGTGTAAAAAAAAAGAATTACTAATAGGTGATGTTGTTAAAAAGTAATGTATGTCAGAAAATAAAAAAAATAAACAATAAAATATTGACAATCGTGAGTGAGTAATTAATTTTCAAGTCAGTAAGGGAGGAGTTTGAATTTGTTGTTGGTTATCTTATTAATTGCACGATATAAAGGTGAACAAGGAGGTCTGTTATGCTGATGCGCTTGAGTGATGTTGACAGGATGTTTAATGCCATGGATTTACTTCAGTCCAGAATGAACAGGATGTCTTCTGATTTTGGAAGGTTCAGGACAGCTTCTCCAGGTGAAACGGCACCATACAGTAGCCCTGCGACAAATCTTTATGATGCAGGGGGGCACTTGGAAATGAAGATGGAGGTTCCCGGAATTTCCAAAGAGGATCTTTCCATTAAGGTTCAGGGTAACTACCTTGAGGTGAGTGGTAAACAGAAGGCTGATAAGCCGGAAGGGTATACGCCTCACCGAGTTGAGCGTGGACTGAGTTCATTCACCAGAAGTTTTACCCTTCCGACGGAGGTGGATTCCAGTAAAGTGGAGGCTCAGCTGAGTAAAGGTCTACTTACCATTGTTATGCCAAAGTCAGAGGCAGCGCAACCGAAGCAGATTGCTATTAAATGAGAACAGTAAAAAACAGTTATAAAAATATATCAGGAGGTTGTTATGGGTGAGAGAACAGATCTTGTGAAAACAGAGAACAATGTGCCAGAGAGAAGTCGTGAAATTCCAGCAGTGGCACCTGTTGTTGATATATATGAGAATGAGGACGAGATACTTCTCTATGTGGACATGCCCGGTGTTGAGAAGGATGACATAACTCTAAACATTGACAATGGTAAGCTGTCCCTGGGGGGAGTACGCTACATAAGCGGTAATGGTGCTGCTTTGTGGGAAGAGTTGGTGGATGTTGAATACCAGCGCAGTTTCTCTGTTCCTCAGACCATTGATGTGGATAAGGTGAGTGCCGAAATGCAGGATGGCGTTCTCCATCTGCATCTCCCAAAATCAGAGGCAGCCAAACCGCGCCAGATTGAAATTAAGAGCACTTAGTAGGTTGTCTGCTGTTTAAATATAGTGGTGGCAGTGTACGGTTGATTCAGGCGTAAACGAAAACAGATAGAGATAGGAGGTGTGTCATGGATATTAAAAAACTTGCACCTTGGAACTGGCTGAAAAAAGAGACAGAGGAGAGTGGTGGCAATGTCCCGGTAACTCGGGATGGTGGATCTCTTGTGTCCCATGATGGATCTGTGGTTTCTCCAGTTGTTCAGTTTCGTCGTGAAGTTGATAGAATTTTTGAGAATTTCTTTAAGGGGTCAGGTCTTTCTCCTTTTGAGTCGGATTTTTTCAGTCCACTCACAACTGCAGGGCTGCTGAAGCCACAGGTGGATATTGGAGCAACGGAAAAGGAATATGTTATAAGTGTAGAGGTCCCTGGAGTAAAAGAAGAGGATGTTCAGGTGGAAGTCAGTGGTAGTACCATGACCATCCGTGGGGAGAAGAGGCAGGAAAAGGAGGAGAAGGAAAAAAGTTATTACCGGATGGAACGCAGTTATGGCTCCTTTCAGCGGGTTCTTTCTCTTCCAGAGGATGCGGATCAGGAAGGTATTAAGGCCAGTTTTAAAAAGGGCGTTCTTTCTGTTACCATTCCGCGTAAGTCTTTACCGGGATCCCGGGCTAAGCAGATTGCAATTAATGGGGCCTGATTCGGGTTCTGCTGTTTGTCGGCATTTTAGAATGCTTTCGGTTCTTCTATTGTACCATCGGGAGCCATGGAGGGCTTGAATTGAATTCAAGCCCTTTGCCATTTTCGGGGTGGAGAAAGAAAAGTCGGCTGGCATGAAGGAACATTGTGGCACCATCTTCAGCGTTTCCATATAAGAAATCACCAACAATGGGGACACCCAGACCCTTGGGGTGAGAAGCGTGGAGCCTCAACTGGTGGGTTCGCCCCGTTACGGGGGTAAAGCGGATAAGTGTCTTTCCCTGTGTGCTTTCAAGCTTTTCCCAGTGTGTTAGTCCTGTTTTACCGTGAAGCGGGTCGTAAATCTGATGCGGCCTGTTGTCTGGATCGAGTCTGAAGGCCAGCTCAATGCTGCCCTGCTTTTTAGTAATCACCCCATCAACAATGGCTAGGTACTCTTTACGTACCTGCCGACTTTCGAACTGTCTGGACAGCCTGCGGTGGGAACGGCTGTTTCTGGCAAGGAGCATAATGCCGGATGTTGCCATGTCGAGGCGATGGACTGCTGGTTGTTCCATGCAGCCCGGAAAGAGGGTTTTGGCTCTGTTTACCACACAATCCTGTTTATTTATACCCCGGCCGGGGACTGCAAGGAGTCCTCCTGGTTTATTGATCACCAGAAAATCCGGATCGTAGTGAAGAATTTTGAGTTCCTTCATGGAGCGCTCAGCTCCTTACTGCCACAGAGCAGATAACCCAGTAGAGGGCCGCATTTTTCTTCACAGGCCTGGTAGAGATGCCCTTCATGCTTCGTTGCTGATTTATTGGCCATGCCCCAGTAGAACTCAACCAGTGCCAGAGGATGAAGGTTATGGATGGCAGCATGGTTGAGGAGTTTCGGGGCGCAGCAGTCGCCAGTTCCTGTTGGAATTCCACGTCCTTTCGGAAAAAACCGGGTCAGAGAGCGCTGTTCGCCTCGAAAGTTGTGCAGGGTATAGAGTGCGTGGATGTCCCGCATCAATTGCTGTGACAATAGTTTGCGTTGTTTGAGGAGCGCTTTGTACTTCTCGCTGTCGGGGGGGAGGCTGGCGGCCATTTTTCCGAGAGATTTGATCTTTTTCTCCATTGGAAAACTCAGCTGCTGAAATGCGCTCACATTAAAGAGTGGCGGAACCCAGCCCTTCAGCTCCCAGTTACCGTTGTATTGCCCTGAAAAGGCCTTGAGGGTTACCAGTTTACCTGTTCTGGATCTGCATAACAGAATGCCGAACATTTTCCCAAGGGCCTCACCATAGAGGTAACTGGTTTTAAGCTCTTTGTCCATCCTTGCCATCAGTTTCATTGCAGCGTGGGCGGCAGGAGCCCGTGGGATAGAGTGGTGGCAGTTACAATTTGTGCAGAAAGCTTTCTGGTCAGTGATCACTTCGGGAATATCAGGAAGTTGTTTTGCTGGAGTCATACGAACCCTTTGTAGTGGCAGTGTCTCTTTTGAGCTGAATGGCCGCAGCTGTAACAAAAGAACAGGCAGTGTCACCAGCGGACGCTCATAGATTCAGGATAGTAGCAGAGGATTTCTGCTGTGGCAACAGCCTCTTTGATTTGGCGCCAGTCCATAAATGATATCCTCCTCTAATTCTTTGTTGCTGTGACAGTTTTATCCTCGAAAAATCGACTCTATGTTGCCGCTAAAATTCCCCTTGCGCTTCTGATTGAGAGAGAAATTTTCATTAATGGATGCACACTTGTTCAGAAGCAGCGTGCAAATAACTTGAATTAAAAAATTTTTTGAATTATGAAACTATGGTTCAGAGCTTTGTGTCTTATCTGCCTCTCCATCGTTATGACGGCGGTGGATCTGGACAATTATATATGCTTTTGATTGGCACTGTCGAGTTGTGGAAATAATATCACAATCAACCTCCGGTCAGTGGCATCAATAAATGTCGGAACAGGATGGAAGTGTGGAATCTCGGCAAGTAATGTGGTATCATGAACCGTTATGCTGTTCTAAAATGCCCTTTCTTCCAGACTCATCGTTATTTTTGAAAAATAATGTTTGGAATCACTAGTGTCCCAACGTTTAATCAAATAATTTCAGCTGGATACCGCTAGGAGGTTTCTCTTTTTTGTAAGCTGATCCAGTAACAGCCTGAACTAATGGAGTTTTTTCAAATACTGTGATACTCAA
>JALSMA010000090.1 GCA_026988015.1 Desulfobulbaceae bacterium
TTGTTGCGTTGCCAACGCCCCCTGTTCTCTTTGAACCCAATGATAGCATCCATTATAATCAACGTACACAAAAAAACCAGGCTGTTGCACACAACAGGAGAACAGAGGAAGAGGGGGAAGAGAGAGGGGGAAGGGGGAAGAGAGGGTCAGGTCTTGCCGTGCCATATGGAGTGTGATTTGGTAATACCATGACAAGACCTCTACGAGTTGAATATCCCGGTGCCGTTTATCACATTACTGCTCACGGCAATCAACGGAAAAAAATTTTCCTGGATGACATTGACAGAAGAATCTGGCTCTCCATTTTTGAAAAAACATATGTGCGGTATAACTGGGTTTGTTACGCGTATTGCCTGATGTCAAATCATTATCACGCTGTCATTGAAACCCCCGATGGAAATTTATCAAAAGGAATGAGGCATCTCAACGGGGTCTATACCCAGAGCTCCAACCGAAAACACAATCGGGTCGGACATATTTTCCAGGGTCGTTTCGGTTCTATTCTGGTGGACAAAGACAGCTATCTTCTTGAGTTGTGTCGATATGTTGAGCTGAACCCGGTCAGGGCAAAAATGGTAACGACTGCCATGGAGTGGCCCTGGTCAAGTATACGGGTGATAACAGGCAGGGCGCCTCATCCATCATGGCTTTTGAAGGATGTTATCCTCTCTTATTTTGCAACAGACAAACAGAAAGCCATGAAGGCTTATGGAGATTTCGTCAATGCAGGTATGGCACAACCGTCAATCTGGGATAATATCCATAATCAAATTTTCCTTGGAGATAAGACCTTTGTTGAACAACATCAGAAATTCCTACCAGGGGATACTGATCTTTCTGAAATTCCTGGTGCCCAACGCAAACCACCAGCAAAACAACTCTCTTCATATAAAAAGGAGTTTGCAAACACTAGGGAGGCAATGGCACATGCCTATTTGTCCGGCCATTATTCTTTAAAAGTGATTGGACAATATTTTGGGGTCCATTATTCCACTGTGAGTCGAGCTGTAAAGCAGCTGGAAAAGAAGGATAAGTTGCATTGCAAGACCTGACCCCTTCCTTAGCCCTTCAACTGTAGCCCTTCAACTGGAAGAGGTTTAGTCGGTGACATGCTTTTCGGCAAACTGGGCCATAAGTTCATGGATGTTATACGGGGGACGCACTTTGAAATAGTGGTCGATAACAGAATGGCCCACTTCATGAGCCAGCACCCGAATGTTGGTATCATCTGCTGAAATATAGATGGTTTTCTCAGAAAGGGAGTAGTAAGCGATATGCTTGACTCGTTTCCCATACTTTTCCTTATAGATCCGGGCCACGTCGCCGGAGTCCGGAACAATAACTAGGCGGATATGGTACCTGTCGGGAAACATATCCAGCGCAACCTGGACTTTTTCGATGATAATATCGGCCTTTGCCAACACCTCATCAGCGCTGGTGACCACGTTCTTTTTCCGCATGGCATAACTGAGTTTACGGTTTAAGCGCAGGTTGTCGTTAAATTCCCGCAAAACGCCCTTGTCACTATATACAAGTGTCACATAGCGACTTTTCTGTTCCTGTGCCTGAACCGTCCCTGACAGAGAGGCCATGCAGAGGACAAAAGCTAGAACGAAGCAGTAGACTCTAATCATCAAGCAGCTGGTACAACTCGGCAATTTCCCTGATAATCTGATTTTGCCGGGTAATGGAATTATGAATGGAAGCACAATCCTCTGCAGTCGCATGGGCAGGATCTATGGAGGAATACTGTGCAAGCAGATCATCAATATTCTGCGACCTCTTTTTTAACTCTGTAATATTTTCTGATAAGTCCCTATTGAACTGATTTAATTTTGCAGCAAGTTCTTTGCCCTCATCTTTTTCCCGCAGACAAATCACATCATCAAGCTGCCCGTCGACCATATTATCCACGGCACGTTCAAGGCGGAACATCGGACCTGCCAATCTGTGGGTAATGAACATCGCGATAACGACCACGAATGCACTCCCCACGACAATGGAAACCCAGTGTGCGGTAAGCAGTTGTTTAATCAACATAAAAGGGGTCTGGCCAATTTTGAGGTCATTATTCTGATACACCATGGTCATGCTGTCCGCTGATAAAAGCGCCAGGACAATGGCAAAGATAAAGCAGCCAGCGACCATAAAAAGAAAGTATCCCAGAATCAGTTTTCCCTGGAAATTCTTCTTAATGAAATAATTTCTACGTTTGTACCTTACAGCGTTAGTCATTCCTCTTTTCCTCATCATATACCACTACAGACGCGTTCTTTCGGAGACTGTTAATCCATCGATCTATTTCAAGACTTTTCTTATAATCACTCAAAAGTTCACGCACCCGCTCACGATCATATTCCACAGGATCAAAGCCCTTTGCCTTCTCCATCTTATCGAGAACAATAATGCCAATTTCCGTCCCTGTCTCAAACTGGGTTATCTTTTCACCAGGTTCCAGGCTGGCAAGCACCAGCCGCAAAGATTCGGAGAGATCATCGAAGAGAACACTGTTCTGCCGACTCTGCTCCTCTAATACTTTGCCTTCTTCAATAGGTATTCTGGTAAAGGTGAGCATCTGTCCGGAACAGTTGAGATAACGATCTACGTCCTCGGAAGTCACTGTGACTTTCACAGAGTTCAGTTTTCTGTCAGTGAGAACTTTGATCAGAGACTGCTCGTAATAATCTTTGAGAGCCCTACGGAACTCATCTTCCCGATCAATACCCATCCGCTGGGCTTCATCAAGGAGCAACTGCTTCGTAACAAGGGAATTAATGGAGGATTCTACTGACTCCCCCGAGTGATATCCCTGGCGTAATCCTTGATCGTTCACCTGCTTTCTGGAAAGCTGATGCCCATTAACGGTAACAGCAACATCCCGACTTTCCAATAAATCTTTCGGCTTCAAATAGTAAAAGGTCACCGCTGAACTCATTATGACTAACGCTAGAATAACAAACAGATATTTCATTTTTTCCTCTGACCAGACGTGAAAGGGACAATGCCTCTTCTAATCAAACCGTAAATTGAGGCATAATAGCAAGGAATTTATTGCTATAAATTGGGTATTACTACCTATTTACTATGCTGCAAAATACCTTTATAGTAGCGAGTTCTCCCATAGTCCACTAAAACAGTGCTATGGTGCTATACTTAGTTAATATTTCCGATCATATATATTATGGTGATACTATGAAGATCAAAAAAGCAGTCTTTCCGGTGGCCGGGCTTGGCACCCGTTTTCTCCCTGCGACCAAGGCTATGCCGAAAGAGATGCTGCCGGTGGTCGACAAACCTCTTATTCAATATGCGGTTGAAGAGGCTTTGGCATCTGGCATTGAACACCTGATATTTGTTACCGGTAGTGGTAAAGGTGCCCTGGAAAATCATTTTGACAGGTCCTTTCAACTCGAAGAAACCCTGCGACAGCGCCAGAAACTCGAACTTCTAAAAGAGATTGAATCACTGGTACCTGAATCTGGCACCATCATTTACACAAGACAGAGCGAACCCCTGGGACTTGGCCATGCCATCTGGTGTGCAAGAGACATTATTGGAGATGAACCGTTTGCCGTACTTCTGGCAGATGACCTCATCAAAAGTGAGACCCCGGTTCTGCATCAAATGATACAGGAATTCGACAGGATCAGGGCCTCCACAGTTGCAGTAATTGAAATACCGAAAGAGGAAACATCCAAATATGGTATCCTTGACGCCGAACAGACCAATGAAAAAACGTTCCGGGTCAATGGAATGATCGAAAAGCCGACACCGGAGAATGCACCGTCCAATATGGCAGTTATAGGCAGGTACATTCTGACTCCCCGAATCTTTGATATTCTTGGCCGCCAAAGAAAAGGAGCAGGAGGAGAAATCCAGCTCACCGATGCCATGTCGCAGCTACTCAAGGAACAACCAATTTTCGGTTACAGATTTGAGGGCACCAGGTTTGATTGCGGTGACAAGGCAGGCTTCCAGATGGCTAACCTGGCCTTTGCCCTTGAACATCCTGAGATCAAAGATACCCTCCTCCCTTATCTTCAAAAAATGTTCTGCTAAGGCACCAATGAAATCACCAGATGTAATCAGACAACGCGCCGCAGTGAGCCGTCCCAGACGAGAAACTCTGAACGGTCATATGAGTATTAATCTCTGGTTTACCGGCCTCTCCGGTTCCGGTAAATCGACACTTGCCCATGCAGTAGAGGAACGTTTGCACCTTATGGGTTGCCGCACCTATGTTTTTGACGGCGACAATGTTCGACACGGGTTGTGTGGTGATCTTGGATTCAGCCCGGAAGATCGCGGGGAAAACCTGCGCCGGATTGCTGAAATGGTAAACCTCTTTCTTGACGCTGGAGTTATTTCACTCACCGCTTTCATTTCCCCCTTAATGGCCGACCGGGAACGGGTAAAGAAGATCATCGGGCCCGAAAACCTCATTGAGGTCTATTGTAACTGCTCCCTTGAAATCTGTGAACAACGCGATGTAAAGGGACTCTATAAAAAGGCCAGAGCTGGCGAGATTAAGAACTACACAGGAATTTCATCTCCCTACGAAGCACCGGAACATCCTGACATTGAGCTTGATACCGGAAACCGCCCACTGCGCGACTGTGTGAACGAAATCGTCGAAGAGCTTCGGGAACGCGGAATAATCCTCCACTAGCTGCCACCGACTGCCACCACACAAGCGGGGTCAGGTCTTGCAACGCCACATCAAGGGCACACCATGTAGGCTTATGGTGCTGCACTGCAGTACCATAGGCCTACGGCATTTACCTGGACCCAACGCAATTCATCAGTAAAAAACCCTCTCTCTGTAGCAAATTCGTCAGTAAAAATCAGTGAATCTTTGACCCTCTGAAATGTCAGGGAACTCTTTCATAAAAGTCACCCGACAGCGTTCCAAAACTTATTTTCCCATGGATCCTGACGGGTAACCTGCTACAAAACTAGGAAATGTTGCAGTGCAAGACCTGACCCCTCAACAAAACACATGCTGCTGACAGATTGTTCCTTTACAATACTTATCACTGTGCTAGAATGTTAGGACAAGGTATCGGATAAGCCGAGCCTGAATAGCATTTACCCAAGGAGCACTTCTATGAAGAAATATGTTCTTATTGTTCTCACCTTAATGTTTTTAACGGTTAATGTGGCCCTTGCTGCGATAAACATCAATACAGCTGACAAGGACACTTTAATCACTCTCTCCGGAGTTGGTGAGAAAAAGGCTGAGGCTATCATCGAGTACCGTAAAGACCACCCATTTAAAAAAGTTGAAGACATTCAGAACGTGAAGGGAATCGGCGAAAAAGTTTTTGAGAAAATATCGAAGGAGATCACAACAAAATAGTCGTAAGCGCCACAACAACCCCATCTTTTTTCTCAAGGCGCGCTGTGTCATAATGAGTCCCATTGGAAACCATATCCAGGGAGGATTCAGGTGGCAGAGTACAAAAATATCAGGAAGCGGTCAAGATC
>JALSMA010000091.1 GCA_026988015.1 Desulfobulbaceae bacterium
GATTAATTTAGGTGGTTGTCATGTTTTTATGGCTGCTGTCGATTAAGTCCGAAACTTGAGTTATTATGTTATTGAGCAAACTGTAATCTGGGAACAAGCCATATTCAACTTGCAAACAGACTTGATATCTCTCAACCTGCTGTGAGCACGGCAGTGAAACGCGGAGAAGAAATAGTGAACCAAAAGAATTACACATTGACAGATAACTTTTAATATTATGAATACCCCTCAGTTCCCCCCCTTCACTTAATGGTTACAAACAACTAGGAGATCGGCCCGAGCTGAGCGGAGCCAGCGAGAGATGTGGGAAGATTTATTTATCTTTCCACATCTCTCGCTGGGTTCCGTTCCAGCGACTTGATGGCGGCCGCGAATCAGCAAGCAGGCATCTATTGGGACTGAGCTCTTTTTGCCCACCATTGTTCATTAAAAGAAGTCAGCCATCATGGCGTTGGAGCGGTTTCCGCTCAGCTCGGGCAGATGGCGTCGCGCGCAGCGCGACGCCATCTGCATAATATACCACGATAAGTTGCATTTTTTGAGGATTTTACATATCATTTACTGTGAAGCTGTTAGTGATAATTAATCTCTTTGGAAATCCTCTGACTTGGTGAGTTGATATGGGAAACCCACGCGATTTCATCGGGGTGCTGGCCGGATTATCTTTTTCATTTGGTGTTCTGCCGGTGATGGCTGCATCGGAAGTTCCAATCTTTGAGGGCAGTGGAAGTGAAGAAATCCTGTTCCAGGATATTGCCTCTGTCTATTCCGCCTCCAAGTACGAACAAAAGGTCACAGAGGCCCTGTTTTTGATCCTTTTACGAGCTTACGAGTTGTAGCTTATGGAGTCAGACGGTTGTTATAAAATAAATGCTTCCCATCAGGATCAGACTGCCAACCCGGAAAATCTGATTGTAAACTATGAGTTCAGCAGCCATCTTCGGTTGAAATATTCCAGCGTAGTACGGGAATTGATGGCGGATAGCCCGAACTGGGGAGGACAAAACATTCCCCACAAGAAGAGCCAGTACAACCTCCCTGTAGTTCATGCTCCCTTCCTGAAGTAGGGCACCTGCTACCGCAAGACCTGCTGTAAACTCGGCCGCTATGTGAAGAGTGATAATTCCGATCGCCTGTGGAGTGAGCCAGGGCAGGAAGGATAGGTGCTCAGCCATGCCTTTTTCAAGAGTTTCAAATATTCCCACCCGGTGCATGAGAAAGATCAGAAGATAGATGGGGACGGTATAGCGGATTATTTTACGGATCCGTTTTTTAAAACGTTTCCAGCTTTTTTTCAGGGCACCATGCCAGTCGATTCTTTGAGTCTGTTGTTTATCCTCTTCTGAAACGAAGGCCGGTGTGTTTTTGGGAACAGGAAGGAGAAAGCGACCGAGAATAACAATGGAGAGGGTGCGAAAGATGGCAGCACCAAAGGTAATACCAACATAGATAACAGCTGCACCTTTAATAAGGGGCGCAGTGATGAAAAAAACCGTGGGCAGGTGTAGAAAATAGGTGGGCAGGCTGTTAAAGAGATTTGAAAGTATCAGCTCTTTCTTCAGGATACGTTTTTGCTCATAGGCTTCTGAGAGCATAGTGTTAGCAGAAATTCCGGAAAAAAGAGCCATGGAAAAAGAAGCTCCGGCAGTCTCAGAAAGGTTTCCGAATCGTATCAGTGGCCGGGCCAGGGTGGCGATTTTGCTGGTCCAGTTGAGCGATTCAATAAAATTTGCAACAAGCAATCCCACAGAGATAAAGAAAATCAATCGAATCAGTGGCCATATGAGGCTGGGCCAGAGTTGTGAAATAATGTCAGCTGATTGCATTTGGAGGGGGTGGTTATTCAACGTCAAACACTTGGGAGCCAGGGTGTCTGCGTGGCTGAGTGGATTTTGTAAATAAAAAGAAATATGACCTGCCAGCAAACTCTTTGCTCATTGGAGTTCTGGCAGGTGGGGTAGTTGCTGGATGTTTATGGCGGAGTTTGGGAAAAACCATGCCGCTATTACTCAACCATCGGAGGCAGGCCGTCCCGGCTACCCATCAATAGAGAGCCGATCCGTTCTTTTGCTCTTATATCCTGAGTTTCCAGGTAGTCCTGGTGTTCCTGGTTACGGATAGAGGAATCTTTGTAGAAAAATCTTGAACGTTTCTCGATGAGTCTTTTCCAGTTGTCAAAGTGTTTGTAAAAGAGCTCTTCAACTGTCCCGTCTTTGACCATCCGATAAAGTTTTTTGTTAATAGCAGGCATCTGAACTGCCATTGGGGAACTTTTTGCGATGGTTATGTGATATGTCTGAGTTGTTACCGGGGGCTCAAGGATGCTAATGGCATCTTCGCCGCGAAGAAGTCTTGCGTAGATAAGTGCTGTGTAGAGATCTACAATGAGATAATCAGCCTCACCACGGCTAAGGAGTTCAATCGCACGTTCAAAGGCAATGAACTGTACGTCAAGTTTTTCTTTGATAAAGGAATCAAACTCCTGTCCATAACTTTCTCCTACATTAGTGACACCTTTTTTGCCAATGAGTGATTCCCAGCGGCCAAAGGGAAATTCCTTGCCTTTTTTAACCATTATGACTGTGGGCTGTGGCAGGTAAGGCAGGGAGTATTCCATGTATGCAGCACGTTCGTCATTCTTGTATGCCGCAACTATCATGTCAACGGTGCCATTTCTACACTTTTGTTGAACTTCCTCCCAGTTACCTTCAATTCTGATGTCGTAATCAAGCTTAAGCTCTGACAGGATCGCCGTTGCAATATTCGGCCCGATGCCGGTGAGTTTGTTGTACTCCTCCCAGACAACCGGAGGTGCTTTAGGATTACCGGAGACGACAAAGGTATCTGTTGCCTGACTGTTTGATACCAGTAGACACAAAACAATAAGACAGGAGAGTAACAGGGAAATCTTTTTCATAACACCTCGGTTGATCATTGAAATATCAGTGATATACATAAAATATGTGATGAGCTTGTAAGAACACATCACCTGCTTCGTTGCTATAAAGAATTTTATCCTTAAAATAACAACTCTATCTATCCCAAGGGCATTTTCTGCGGGGTATCCGCAATAAAGTTATCTTTGTGCCGCAATTTAGAGATAAACGCCACCATCACCGGACAGATACTGATAAGTGATAATCTATTTTGTCGAAAGCGCAAACCATCAGAAAGAAAAATTATTAATGAGACAGTGAGCATACAGTCCTTTGGGATCATTAAACAGCATGATCTCTTTAACCGGTTCCACCAGCTGACCAAATGCTTTAAGCAAAACCGGTGGGATATTGGCAGATATCAGCATATTAATAATTGAACTGGAAAAGATCTGAAAAAACTCCTCTTTTACTGTGAGTGGCCGACGGATGTAGCTTGCGCTGTAGTCATCAAGATGAGCCAGGGCTGCTGCTGAACTGATGGCATCTTCAAGGGTTCCCAGTTTGTCAACCAGTCCCAGTTCAACTGCCTTTTTTCCATCGAATACTCTTCCCTCTGCCACGGTCTGCATTTCTCCATCAGTAATGGATCTTCCTTTGGAAACGATGTCGAGAAACTGCTCATAACCATGGCGAAGGTTGATGTCGATGGCCTTTTTCAATAACGGTGACAGGGGGCGGGTTAGATTCAATGCTGCTGCAAGGCTTGTGGTGCCAACTCCATCACTATATATCCCAAGCTCAGACAGAGAATTTTCAAACGTGGGGATTGCTGCAAAAATACCTATGGAGCCGGTGAGTGTAACCGGAGAAGCCCAGATTTCATCAGCATCAGCCGCAATCCAATACCCACCGGATGCGGCAACTGCCCCCATGGATATCACGATGGGTTTACCACTCTTTTTAAATTCAAGGATCTCCTGCCTGATAATTTCAGAGGCAAAAACAGACCCGCCGCCCGACACAATACGGATTACTAATCCGTCAATGTCCTTTGCTTCACGAGCCTTGCGGATCTGGCTGGCGAGAGAGTCTCCTCCAATGCGGCCCACAGGTTGTTTACCATTTAATATGGCACCCTGGGCAATGATGATACCAATGGATCCTTTGTTCTCCGGTGGGTTCGAAAAGGAGCGGGTGATGCTATTCAGGTAATCGTTGAATTTGATGTGTTTGAAATCTCCAGCATCATTTTTACCACTGATGCCTGTGAGATAATTCCGCAGTTCCTCACGGTTCTTCAGACCATCTACCAGGCCTGTTTGAAGTGCAAGTTTTGCTGTATTGCCACCCGCCCGGATCAGTTCCTGGTCAATGTTCTCTGTATATGTTGTGATGGCGTTCTTATCCAGTTTTCGCTCGCGGATAATGTCGTTGCTGATAGTTTTCCAGAGTGCACTGAGCCATGACATGTTTTGTGATCGTGCTGCAGCTGACATGGAATTTCGCATCACTGGTTCCAAGGCAGATTTGAAGGCACCAACCCGGAAAATATTATAGTTGATCTTGAGACTGTCAATGGCATCTTTAAAATAAAGTCTGTAGGTTCCTATGCCGTGCAGATCCACAGCTCCCATGGGGTTAAGATAGATTTCATCGGCAAAACTTGCCAGATAATAGGCATTCTGCTGGTAGAAATCCTCTGCGGCAATAACTTTTTTGCCACTACTTTTAAATTCTGTTAAGGCAGTCCCTATGACTTGGAGTTGGTTGAGCCCAACGGAACCCATGTTACTGAGATCAAGGAGAATAAAGTGTACATTGTCATCATCAGATGCTGAGGTTATTGCATCGAGAATATCCTGGAATAATGTTTCTCTGGGTAGGCTGTTAAGGCTGAGTTTATCATTGATAAGGGTTGACAGGGGATCGTTGGTTTTCTTTTCTTCAACGATATCACCACTGAGGCTTAGGAGCAGAGCGCCGCTGTCGGTAACGTTAGCATCTTTCCCAGGGGAGCGGCTGATGATGGCTGTTATGAAAAAAAGGAGGAGGGCCAGGAATGCAATGTTCAGGGTAAAGACCCGAACAGTGGTGAGAAATTTCCCGACCCAGCGAAAAATATTATAAATGGAACGTATCAGATCTGTCATTTGACTGTTTATGTGCTTGGCTAAGATTGGAAATTCTGTAATTCTATTTTGGAGTCAGGGAAATAATAGCAAGCGTATCACTGGAAGTAAACAGACTTTTCAGGCATATTTAGAAAAATGGAAGTGGTATCTGCGTAGGGGGCTTTTGTGCGTTACAACTGAGGTTGGAAACAGTTATACCCAGTAACCTGACCCTGGTAGTGCCGGCTTCAGTGGCTTCGAGAAGTTTTGGGATATGTTCCATGATCTCCTCTTTTGTTTGAAAGGGCATCAGGAACGACTGGGAGCGAGTGACGGTGGAGAAATCGTGATACCGGACTTTCAGCGTCAGAGTAGTGCCTTTACAGCCTTTTGTGGTAAGGGCATTTGCAACTTTTTGTGCAAGAATATTGAGGGTTTCTTTTATCTCATCGAGGTCGCTGATGTCGGTGTCAAAGGTAGTTTCGGTGCCTATAGATTTTCTTTCCCGGTTGGATTCCACCCGGCGATTATCAATACCCCGGACAATATCGTAAAAAAAAGTTCCCGCTTTCCCAAAAAATCCTGTCAGCACATTCTTTTCAAAACGGAGCAGGTCTCTGCCACAGTGAATACCAAGTGAGTGCATCTTTTTTTCGGTTACTTTTCCCACACCATAAAATCTGCCAATGTCAAGACTTGCGAGAAAATGTGGTGCATCATCTGTGGTGATAACCGTTAAGCCGTCAGGTTTGTTCATATCCGAGGCCACTTTTGCGAGAAATTTATTGAAGGAGACTCCGGCAGAACAGGTAATTCCCACCTCATGAAATATTCTGGAGCGGATTGTTTCGGCGGTAGCAATGCAGCTTGTAAAATTGGTATGACTGGTGGTGATGTCAATGAAGGCCTCATCAAGAGAGAGGGGTTCTACCTGCTCTGAATACTCCCTGAATATCTCATTGACCTGTGTTGAAATCTCTTTGTAGCGCTCTTTTCGCGGACGCACAAAGACTGCATGGGGGCACAGACGGATTGCTCTGGCAGCGGGTAATGCAGAGCGTATGCCAAATTTTCTGGCCTCATAGGAACAGGCTGCCACCACCCCGCGGCCATCTGGAGTCCCTCCAACAATGAGAGGCCGGCCGGCCAGTTTCGGATTGTCCATTTGTTCAACAGATGCAAAAAAGGCATCCATATCAATATGGAGTATGTAGCGGTTGTGGTTCATAGCTTACTGGATTGCAGACAAAACCATACCAATTTACCTGCGTTGCTTTTGACTTTTGTTGCTTGTTTCAATATTTGATGGACCGGTAATATGGTTAAAAACAGGATGGTTTTTTTACAAGTCCTTCATATTAACGAAAATCACTTGCCCTCCTGCGGGGTGAACGTTCCCATCAGCAGGATATCATTTAATGGATCGTGTAGGCAGAGTGAAAAGAAGGTGATATACAGTGCTATACTATGCTACAGTGCCTCTAATGTCGAAGTTTTTAAAGGATCTGAATCCGTGACGGCTTGGGGATTGTTTTCTTTGATAATAGATAGAAATGTAAGTATAAAATTTGTTATCAGATAAGTTTAAACAAAAAGCAGGCCGTATCACCTCGAATGCTCATGGGTTCAGGAAGGAGTTTGGATATCTGGAGAAGTGTGAATGCGTAAGGTCATAGCGAACAGTGAACTCTTTGGCGGTCTGGCACCAGATCACCTTGATGAGATAGAAAGAATAGCAGTGAGTAAAGATTATGGAAGAGGAGAAACAATTTTTTTTGAAGGAGATCCGGCAGCCGGTTTTTATATGGTGGCATCCGGCAGGGTGAAAATCTTCAAAACGTCCGTTTCTGGGAAAGAACAGATTTTGCATATTTTTGGTGGAGGTGAACCTTTTGGTGAAGTGCCGGTATTCCACAATCAGCCTTTTCCTGCTAATGCGACAACTCTTGAGAAGACCACGTTACTCTTTTTTCCACGAAAAGATTTTGTCGAACTTGTGAACACCATGCCTTCTCTGGTTATGAATATGCTGGCTGTGCTGTCCATACGTCTGCGTCGTTTTGCAATGCAGATTGAAAACCTCTCTTTAAAGGAGGTTCCTGCAAGGCTGGCTGGGTACCTTCTCTACCTGTCTGAGGAACAAGGCAACCCGGAACAGGTGGAATTGCAGATCTCAAAAGGACAGCTAGCAAGTTTACTTGGAACTATCCCTGAAACATTATCCAGAATATTTGCCAAAATGAGTGAAGAGGGCTTGATCAGTGTGGAGGGGAAAAGTATCAGTCTCCTTGACCGAGAAGGTCTTGCGCAGAAGGAGTAAGGCGCTGACGCTGTTTTCTTGCCCTTGTGACATATTGAGGTTTTGTTTCTGCCTGTAAAGAAACAACCACCCTTCCAGGTTTTATTGTCAATTTCTTTTTCATTTTCACAGCTTTGAGTCGTGGGATGGGAGGCGGGAGGGTGCCTCCGAAGAGAAGCGATCGAAAGGTGAAAAACTGATATCGTTTATCTTGAACTGTTACGAGGGGAGGTGAGCGATGCCCTTCAAAATAATCATACCCTTCCTTAAGGTTCTGCCAGAAGTTGATCCATTTGGAGTCTTTGTGGGCAGCCATGTTTTTGGATGTCATCCTGAAGGGGAAAATATGTACAGGTACCTGGGATTGTCCGGAAATAATTGCTGATTCCACAATGGCGTATATTTCATCCATGCGGAAGTCGGTCATGGCAAAACAGCCGACAGAAGAGCAGCGGCCATGGATCATCAAAAGACTTCCTGTCCGTTTATGACTTCTGTCATACTCGTTTGGGAATCCAAGGTTAAACGAGAGATGGTAGTCGGAATTCGGGTTAAGCTGCTGTGCTCCCACGGTGTAGAAACCTTCAGGACTCTGTTTGTCGCCTTCGCGAATTTTAGGACCAAGTTTTCCTGAGTGGTAACAGATCGTGTACGTTTTGAAAAGATTATATGAGAGGCCCTGCTTAAGCCATACTTCCAGCTGTTTTTCCTTTTTAAATAGCCTGATAAACACCGGATCACCAAGGTTTACCCCCTTTTTCTGCATTTCCCGGATGAGTTTTGGGGCTACCCGCCTGTAGGCAGCCTGTGACTTTTTGCTGGAGGGTATCGTGTTCCCTGTTGCCACGGCCTGGGATACAGTCAGGGTTAGAGAAAAAAACAGAAGCAGTGTGAAGAGGGCAAAACGCATTGTTTGTTCTAACGTGGGTTGAAGTTATGGAGACAATTTGTAATGGTCGTGTTAAGTTGTTTTTGTAAGCAGGAAATGTTGAAAAGTCCAGGGAAATAGCAATGTTCAGGTAGGATTAATTTCTTTTGCTGCCCTTGTAAGTGAATGCTTTGCTGATCATTTTGTAGAATTTCCCCTTATCTATCCCAATATTTTTGCCACAGGGACACTGGATTTTTTTGTCACGCATTTGATAAGAGAAAAATTTGCTGATTCGATCTTTGTGACAGCGCAGAACTTCTCCGGGACCGATCTTGTCGTATCTCCAGAGTTTTCGTTTGCAGGCAGCGCAGCGGAGGGTAAGCATGAAAATAAAGAGGTTACGGGTTCAGATTAGTAAAAGATTCTATCAATGATGGATTCTGATGGTGGTTCAATGCCGTTATCCTGACTGTGAATTTGGCGTTTCAGACCAAACATGGCAAGGAGGTTGTCATCCATGCAGAATCTGTAACTGCTGGCTGAAATGATATTTCTGTTCACCGGATTTACGAGTTTTGCAGTGATGTACAGTGTCCGGTTATTGGTTGAATAGGTTCCAATAAGGACGGCTTGAACCGGTTGATCCGGGCTTATATCAGAAAGGTTGCGGGATAGAATTTTTTCGCCATCTTCGGGATTGATTTTCATGGTGTTGCGGAGGTTGATCTCTTTTACCGTGTATCCGAGTTGGACCAGGCGTGCTCCAATATGGCTCTGAAGAAGTCTGCCCATCTGTGAAGTTTTTTCAAGATCACTGAGATCCACAAATGTGGATGTCAGCACTGCATCTTCAGGATGTCTCGGCAAAAGCGGGGGCATTGCCTGCCCGGTGAGATCATCGGCAATTTTGTCGCCTAGGCTGATCAGGTTTACATCTGCTCCGAGCAGGTTTTCAAGGGGGGTGCAGTTCAGTGATGAACAGCTGGAGTTTAAAAATGTAACTCCGAACAGAAGGAGGAGCAGGCTGATGTTTTTCATGGGCAGATTATCATTGAACAGTTGAGACCATCTGAATGGTTTTGCCTGTGGGGGCGTTCTGGTAATGCCAGAAATCAGGGTCGTTTATATAATAAATATCACTTGTTCTGAACAGATATTTCTTCTCTGTGACCATGGATGTAGTAATAATGACCTCATAATGACCATTTGTGGGAGAGGCGCTGCTCATTATGTCAATACCGGCTGCCAGGGCCATGACCTGCAGGGTCGAAGGGGCATTTCTGAATACTGAGATCATGGCTGTTAAGGCGGTCAGTGTGCCGGGAGCCATGGTGTAGCGGTTGCTTGCATGGTAAATAACCTGCACCTTGTAGTCAACTGCTATGTCTGTCATTTTTTTATCACTGCTTGTGGGGACACCATAGTTGACCAGTCGGGTGATGAGCAGATCCCTGAAACCTTCATTGAACTGTGTTGTCTGGCCGCGTTCACACGGTACGCTATCTGTACCACAGGTAGTTTTTACATAGACTGCCCTGTCAACATAATCGCTTATTATCAGCTGGTTGTTTATCTGGTTGGCAACGTCTGCTGCCAGCACATCCCAGTGGTGCGCTGCCTGCATCTTCTGCTGTTCGGAGAAGGCATAGGAAGCCGGCTGAGGAATACGGGAGCAACTGCTGAGCAGGAGTGCAAAGATGATAACTATCGGGACTGCGCGCATCGTAAAACACCTTTAATTTTATCAGATTGTTTATGAAAGTGACATAACTGTATCGGATGATAGCTGAAAAACTAAAGGATTAAAACAGCTGCATCCCTTAAAGACTGTCCAGCTTCTGGCGGAGCTGCTGTTCCGGTGGGGCCCCGACAACCTGATCCACCACCTGACCGTTTTTAAAGAACAGCAGGCTGGGTACACCCCGGATTTTATAGTGCATAGCGGTTCCGGGGTTACTCGAGGTGTCAATCTTTGTGATGATGACTTTTCCGAGGTACTCTTTTGACAAGGAGGTGATTAGCGGTGTGATTGCCTTGCAGGGTCCGCAGGTTGGTGAGTAAAAATCCACCATTACAGGAAGTTGCGCTCCTGAGACGAAGGGTTGGAAATCGGAATCGGTCAGTTCTACCGGAACGGCGTTTATCTTGACGTTGAGGAGAGTCCCGCATTTACCACACTTGGGGGACAGATGCTGCTTGGCGGCAGGAATCCTGTTTTTTGCATTACATGAGGAACATGGGATAATAAGACTGTTCATGGGTATCTCCTTTCGTGAAAACCTGTCTGGGATGCGGTTGGTATCTCGGTTTGATGATCGTGTGAAAAATCTTGAAAACCGGATGGCTAAGAAAAAAAATCAGCAATGAAGCAAAGGACGGGAGGCCGAGGCCATCAAGTTTTCCTTTTCTTAAAATGCGAATGAATGGATGTTCTGTCAAGGAATGGCTGGTCAAATCAGCCATCGAAGTTGACTATTGCTCAAACAGGGTGCAGTGTTTATACTCTCCGTTGCTGTTGTTATTTTTTTATCTCGTTGTAAACAGAGAATCTTCAAATATGATGGCGTTGTAAAAACTCTTCTCCTGCTTTGGATCTGAATTTTTATTGTTCAATTACGACGTCCCCTGGTACGTTGAAATTAAATAACAAATACGCGACTCGCACCTGAGGCTTTCTACGAGTTCATCAAATACCAGTTATCCAATATGTCCATTGACCTTCACACTCATTCCTGGTTTTCAGACGGTACTCAAAGTCCCACCGAACTGGTGGATCTTGCCAGGCGCAGCGGGGTATCTGCCCTGTCTATCACTGACCATGACACCATGGATGGCGTTGCTGAGGCCCTTGCAGCCGGAGTTGAACACGGGGTGGAGGTGGTTCCCGGGCTTGAAGTAAGTGTTATGCACAAAAAAATGGCATTGCACATACTTGGTTATTATATGGATCCTGATAATCAAACCCTGAATGCTGCCCTTGCCGTGCTGCAGGAAGCCCGTGATGGTAGGAATGAAGAAATTATTGGCAGGCTTAAAAAATTCGGGATTGCAGCAACTGTTCAGGAACTGAAAGAAATTTCCGGGCATGGTCAGACCGGACGTCCCCATATTGCAAAGCTTCTGATGAACCATGGTATGGTACGTTCCATTCCTCAGGCCTTTGATGACTATCTGAGGAAAGGGGCAAAGGCCTATGTGCCAAGGTTTGCCTATTCTGCCGAAAAGGCTATTGCCCTAATAGGTGATGCAGGTGGTATTGCAGTTCTTGCTCACCCCATACAGGTGGACAGATCGTTATCGCTCCTCGGTTCTCTGCTTCCTGTTTTGAAGGGATACGGTCTTGTGGGCATTGAAACATTTTATCCAACCCAGTCAAAAAAAATGCGGAAACGGATCAGGAAATTTGCAGAAGAGAATGATCTGCTCCTTACAGGTGGCAGTGATTATCACGGGGAAATCCGTCCTGGAACCCGCCTGGCTGGTGGTAATAATGTGTTTGTGCCTCCGGAACTTCTGGAAAAGATGAAGACCTGGCTAGGGGAAAATAGCTGAAACAGGCCTGCCAAAAACTCTATATGGAAAACCTGAAGCTATTGATGAGAGTGTAGCATATCAGCAATGGCTTCAATGAGAACAGGATGCATCGGCAATGAACGCCCGAAAGGGGGGGCGGGTGAGTTTTTCGAGCATACCTGGTTGCGGAAAATGTATTAATATCTCATGATATTAACGGAAAACAATCATGACGCCTTCACGGATTCAGGGAAAAACAATGCATTCAATACTTGTAGTTGATGATGAGCCCAATTATCTCATAGTGCTTTCAGAACTCCTTCGTGATGAGGGGTTTGAGGTCTTTACGGCTGCTTCTGGGACGGAGGGAATGGCCCAGGTTGCCGCTGCTGATCTTGACCTTGTTATAACAGACATGCAGATGCCCGGTATGGATGGCCTTCAGTTTCTTGAGAAGATTAAAGAGAAGAATGATAGTCTGCCGGTTATCATGATAACCGCCTTTGCTGAAGTTGATAAGGCCGTCGCTGCGATGCAGGCCGGTGCATATAATTACCTGGCTAAACCGTTTTCCAATGACGAGCTGCTGGTAAATATTAAACAAGCTGTTCATCACTACTCTTTACTTCGTGAAAACAGTCGTTTGCGAAAGGAAATGCTGGAACGTACCGGCTATTCCGGAATGGTCGGGAAGAGTAAGCATATGCAGCAGGTGTATGAACTGATTGAGAAGGTGGCACCAACCCCGTCATCGGTTCTTATCACAGGTGAGAGCGGTACGGGCAAGGAACTTGTTGCCAAGGCTATTCACTTTAACAGTCCTCGGGTGGACGAGCCTTTTATCACCGTAAATTGTGCCGCATTGGCTGAGAACCTTCTCGAAAGTGAGTTGTTCGGTCATGAAAAAGGGGCCTTTACCGGGGCCGTGGCAATGCGTAAGGGCCGATTTGAGCTTGCTGATGGTGGAACCCTGTTTCTTGATGAAATTGGAGAAATCCCGCTGCCTCTGCAGTCAAAATTACTGCGTGCTATTCAGGAGAAACGTTTTGAGCGGGTTGGTGGAAGCAAGACCTTGAGTGTGGATGTACGTATTGTCAGTGCCACAAACCGGGAGCTGAAAGAAGAGGTGAATAATGGTAATTTCCGTGAGGATCTCTACTATCGCCTGAATGTGATTCACTTGGTATTGCCAGCCCTCCGGGAACGTCAGGATGACATTCCTCTACTTGTTGATTATTTTGTACAGAGTATGGCGGATCGCCTTGGGAAACCAGGGCTTTCAATAAATAAAGAGGCCATGCGTCTTCTGGTGGGTCTACCCTGGGAGGGTAATGTCAGAGAACTTGAGAACACCATTGAGCGGGCAGCAATACTTTGTGATGACAAAAAGATAAAGGGAGAGGATGTTCAACCGGAATCACTTGGCAACGATAAACAGAAGGCTCTGAATGCTGATCTGGATCTCAGCAGGATTATTCCTGCAAATACTGCACTCAATGATGTCCTCTATGCCATTGAAGACAGAATGCTGAACGAGGCATTGGAAGAGACATCCTATGTCCAGGCACGTGCTGCTGAAAAACTTGGAATTACCAAGAGTCTGCTTCAGTATAAAATGAAAAAATATGGGATAAAGAAGAAGGGAAAATAGCGGTTGACGGCATCATTCTGATGTCGTTTTTCCAATGCCCCAGTGCAGTTTGTTTCTGAGAATAGCAAAATAGTCGCGGTCCGGCGAGATGATAAGCCGCAGCGGATGCTTAGCCGCTTCAATTTTCAGAGTGTAGCTGTCGTCCATATTCCATGCCGGCTGACCATCCACAATGATCTGAGCATTATGGTTATGACCTGTCTCAAGGGTTGTTTGTAATCTGCTGTTGGCAGGCAGCAGGACAGGGCGCGAACCAAGCATGAACGGACAGATAGGGGTCACCAGGATGGAGGCCAGGCCCGGATACACCAGTGGCCCTCCGGCCGACAGATTGTAGGCTGTGGAACCAGTTGGCGTTGAAAAAATGAGGCCATCAGCTTTGTAGGTATTAATATATTCCTCATCTGCACTGGTTGAGAGTTGTAGAACCCGGTCAAGGGTTCCTTTGGAAATAACTACTTCATTGAGCGCATAGCGGGAAGCTCCCGTATCTTCCTCGGAATTGAGGGAGGCTTTCAGCATCATCCTGTTTTCAATAGTGATGGTTCCTGAAACCAGTTCATCGACTGCAGCGATGGCCTCCTGTTCGGTTCGTTCGGTTAAGAAACCGAGGTTCCCCATGTTGATCCCCAGTACCGGGATGGAAAAACGTGCGGCCTGATCGGCTACATGCAGCAGGGTTCCGTCACCACCGAGCACAATAAGGACATCGAGCTCTTTGCTTAACCTGTCAAATGTTGTCGTAACCTGTTGCTGCTCAAGTCTTGCCGCGAGAAGTTTTGCCAGCTCTGCGGCTGGTGTGTCGCCCTTTTTCCTAACGATTCCAGCATGTTTCAGTGATAAATTGAGATGGCTGCGGAAGACTTCGGAGATATGCGGCATGTCAGTTGTTTCCAAGTTCTTTCGAACGTAGCACTGCTGCTTCAACGGCATCCATGACGATCCCCTTAAAGCCACTTCGTTCGAGTACATGTTGGGCGGCAATGGTTGTTCCTCCTGGAGAGGTGACCATTGCTCGAAGGTCGGCTGGATGTTTTTTACTCTCAATGAGCAATTTAACCGATCCAAGTATGGTTTGCAGGGCCAGTGTTTCAGCGGTGGGTCGAGGCAGACCTGCTTTAATACCGGCGTCAATCATGGCATCAGCGAAGGTGAAGACGTAAGCCGGTCCTGATCCGGAAAGGCCGGTTACGGCATCGAGTGCGGATTCGTCAAGAATTACCGCTTTACCAACTTTGTTGAGAATTTCTTCACAGCGGAGCAGTTCTTCCCGGCTCACATTTTTATTGCCACTGAGGCCTGATGCTGCCTCAAGGATCAACGCTGGGGTGTTTGGCATGACCCGGATAATTTTATAGTCATCACGGCCAAGCCTCTCTTCATAGAAGGATATGGGCAGACCTGCAGCGATGGTGATAATGAGATGTTCACTGCTGATATGGTCTCTGGAGGCAGCAAGGATAATCTCCATGATCTGGGGTTTTACAGCAAGAAGAACTGTATCACAGGTAGCCCAGATCTGGTCACTGTTATCAAAACCCTCAATTCCATAGGTTTGGGTCATGTATTCCCTGCGCTCGGTGCTGGGTTCTGCCACAGAAATGTCGCTCTTGGAATAGAGCCCGGAACCGATAATTCCACGAATCAGAGCCTCACCCATCTGGCCCCCACCGATAAAGCCAATTTTGTTACTCATTTTAGACACCCTTTTAGCTGAAAAGTTTTGTGGAATGTACCATGTCTCAGGGAAACCGTCTACAGAGGAAAAAGAGGTCTCTGATTCAAGGTGAAATCTCAAATTATTCATGCTAAGCTGTAAATGGTTCTCAATTAAAAAAACTATAAGCCAAAACCCGCAACTGTTCGATGGGGACGCAGCTAGGTTTAGTCTGAACATGTCTGTCTGTGTAAAATGATCCTGTATTTCAGTAGGTTATCAATGGAGATGCTCGCTAAGTCGTTGTGGGTTCAGCTACAAATTATGAAAAAATATTATTTCTAAATGGGAGAGTTGAAAATGAAAAAACTTATGTTGAGTGTTTGTATGATCCTGGGGTTTGCTTCTTCTGCATTTTGTGGCTGTATTGAGGGGAATTGTGTTAATGGTCATGGAACGTATGAGTGGTCCGATGGGAGCCGTTATACCGGTAGCATCAGAGAAAAAGCGCCAGATGGCGAGGGGACCATGCTCTATGCCGATGGTGGCGAGTATAAGGGAGAAATGAAAGCTGGTGAAAGAAGTGGTAAAGGTGTGATGCAATTTCCGGATGGAAAAACGTATACCGGAGAGTGGGAATATAACCTGATGAATGGTCAGGGAATCATGGTCTGGCTTGATGGTCGAAAGTATGAAGGGGAGTGGATGGACGGTATGCACCATGGACAGGGGCGTCTCAGCTATCCCGATGGCAGGGTGAAAGAGGGGGAATGGGAGGACGGAGACTTGCTGGACTGATATGCGGTATCGTTGAAATTGCTGTAGTGCTGGAATGGTTACTGTTAGAAATCATCCCGAATCCGTAACCGTTCGATGGTAATAGAACCTGGTTATTTTTGAACACCTTGATTATAGTGTGCTAAATCAGTAGGTTGTTAAAAAAAATGACGAAACGGTTATGGATTCAGGATGTTCCCAAGGAGGATAAGATGATAAGTCAAGCACTGCTGGATATTCTGGCCTGCCCCAAGTGCAAAGAGGCCGTGGTCATAAATGACAGTGAGGATGGATTGATCTGTGAGACATGCAGGTTGCTCTATGAGATCCGTGATGATATACCGGTGATGCTTATTGATGAGGCCAGACCTCTGGATGCAGACGATCGGGCCAGTTGACGGATCACAATGGAATTCTCTTTTTTTCAGGAACTTGAAACTCTTCTCAAGGGGGTGCCGCTGCTGCAGCAGTATGATCTCCTTGAGCGACTGGCCATTGTTCTGGTCTATGCGATATTGGCCAAAATAATTGATCTGGTACTGATCCGCTCTCTACGCAGGGTGGCTGCTAGGACCAAGATGCACTTTGATGATTTTCTGATTAGCTTCTTCCACAGGCCGCTGCTCATAACAATTGTCCTCTTCGGTGTGCTTCACGCCTGTGGGGTAAAACCGGATCTTCCTGGAATGATGGCCTTGATCATTCCCAGTGGCAGTAAATCACTGATTTTGATCGTCTGGTGGGCTGCTATCTCCAGTAGTCTAGGTAAAACAGATATTAAAGAAGCCAGCCGGATTTTTGGTGGCCGAACCATAGACCCTGACATTTTTCTTCTCTTTAAAAATGTCTCAAGGATACTTCTCCTCTTTTTCACCATTCTCTGGATTCTTCTTATCTGGAAGGTAAATCTTGCACCTCTCTTTGCCTCAGCAGGGATTGTGGGTATTGCCGTGGCCCTGGCGGCCAAAGATACCCTTGCCAACTTTTTTGGCGGGATTTCTGTTTTTATGGATCGGGCCTATAAAGTTGGTGAGTATATTATTCTGGAATCCGGTGAGCGTGGGGAAGTAGTTGAAGTCGGTATACGTTCCACGAAAATCCTGACTCGGGATGATGTGATGATTACAGTCCCGAACGGGATAATGGCCAACTCTAAAATAATCAATGAATCTGCGCCGCAGCCGCGATTTCGGATACGGCTTGATATCGGTGTAGCCTATGGGACGGATCTTGATATGGTGGAGGATCTGCTGTTGCTGGTGGCGGATGGAAATAATCAAGTTGTGAAGCAACCGCCTCCCAGAGTTCGACTGCGCACTTTTGGCGATTCTGCATTGAACTTTCAGCTGCTACTCTGGGTCCGCGATCCTCGTGAAAAAGGACGCCAGACACATCTATTGCTGAAGGAGGTGTATCGTGTTTTTAACGAGAATGGGGTGTCCATACCGTTCCCACAGCGTGATGTGTATATAAGGGAACAGGGCCTGAAAAGAGGATAAACAGAGAGGGTTGTTACCAAGGTTGATGAACGTGGAAGGAAGAAACGTATAAACAACCCAAAAAGGGCCGGGGAGTGAAGAAACCCCGGCCCTTCTTATTTGTTAGTCAAAAAAAGAAAATCTGTCAGGGAGCAATACCCATTTCTTTTTCTTTTTCATGTACGGCAAGGCGGGTCTTGATTGCCGTATCCGGAATAAGGCTCATGGAATCGATTCCAAGCTCTACCAGGAATGTGGCAAATTCGGGGAAATCAGATGGACCTTGTCCGCAGATTCCAATTTTTTTGCCACGCCGTTTGGCGGTTTTTATGACCATACGGATCATATCTTTTACTGCCTCATCACGTTCATCAGCAATACCGGCTATGAGTCCGGAGTCACGATCTAGTCCAAAGGTGAGCTGAGTCAGATCATTTGAGCCGATTGAGAAGCCATCAAAAATATCTGCAAAGGCATCAGCTGAGATAACGTTACTTGGAATCTCACACATAACGTAGACTTCCAGGCCATTCTCACCCTGCACTAGGCCGCAGTCTCTCATGACCTCAATAACTTTCCTGCCTTCTTCCGGAGTTCGGCAGAAGGGAACCATGAGCTTGATGTTGTTCAGTCCCATGTCGTTACGGGCTTTCAAGAGTCCCTGGCATTCCAGCTCAAAGGCGGGGCGATATTTGGGGTCGTAGTAGCGGGAAGCTCCACGCCAGCCAATCATTGGGTTCTCCTCTTCAGGCTCATAGAGGGTTCCACCCGCAAGGTTGGCATATTCATTACTCTTGAAGTCAGAAAGACGAACAATAACATCATTGGGGTAGAAACCTGCGGCGATACGTCCAACACCTTCTGCAACCTTGTCGATGAAGAACTGTTTTTTGTCTTCATAGGCACCAGTTTTTGCGTCAATCAGCCCCACGATCCTCTTTTTCTCCGGATCGTCAGATTTTTTGAGTTCCTCGTAGTTGTAGAGTGCCAGAGGGTGGAGGCCAATGTGAGAGTTGATGATAAACTCCTCACGGGCCAATCCAACGCCATCATTGGGGATCTGGCATTCGGTGAATGCTTTTTCCGGGATGGCAAGATTCATCATGATCTTGGTTTTGGTCTCCGGCAGATTACCAAGGTCAGTTTTCTCGATTTCAAATTTAAGGAGCCCTTCGTACACATATCCGGTCTCGCCTTCAGCAGAAGATGCGGTAACTTCCATTCCGGTTTTGATATGCTCAGTACCATCACCTGTTCCGATAACGCAAGGAATTCCAAGCTCTCGGGAGATAATGGCTGCGTGACAGGTTCTGCCGCCGCGGTTGGTAATAATGGCACCGGCAATCTTCATGATTGGTTCCCAGTCGGGATCAGTCATATCAGTGACAAGAACTTCACCTTTCTTGAAGGTTCCAATATCTTTCACATCATCGATGCAGTGGGCAACACCCTGGCCGATTTTTGCACCAACTGCAAGACCTTCAACCAGGACCTTACCGGTCTCTTGGAGTTTATAGGTCTCCATCATTCCCTGGTTTGCCTGGGAATGAACCGTTTCAGGACGGGCCTGGACGATGAAGAGCTCACCGGTTCCGACGTTTACGCCGTCACCATCTTTAGCCCACTCAATGTCCATGCCTTTTTCATAGTGGTCTTCTATTATGCAGGCCCATTCGGCAAGTTTCAGGATCTCATCATCACTGATGACATAATTTCTACGCTCTTCTTCTGTGGTAGCAATATTTTTGACAGGCTCATCGGTGGATGGGTCATTGTCATAGACCATCTTGATTTCTTTGGAGCCAACTTTCTTGCCCACGATGGGACGTTTACCTTCTTTAAGGGTTGGCTTGAAGACATAGTATTCGTCAGGATTGACTGCACCCTGTACCACGTTTTCTCCAAGTCCCCAGGCACCGGTGATAAAAACGGCATCTTTGAAACCGGATTCTGTGTCGATGGAGAAAAGAACACCTGAAGATGAGGAGTCGGAGCGAACCATCTTCTGAATGGTGATGGAGAGATAAACATCAAACTGACCAAATCCCTGGTGTTTACGGTAGGAGATGGCGCGGTTGGTGAAAAGTGAGGCAAAACATTTCCGACAGTTTTCAATGATGTTTTCGTAGCCGTGAATGTTGAGATAGGTTTCCTGCTGACCGGCAAAAGAGGCATCCGGAAGATCTTCAGCTGTAGCGGAAGAACGAACAGCAACATCACAGTTATCGCCGTACTGCTTTTCCATAGTCTGATATGCTTCAATGATAGCATCACGAAGATCATCAGGGAATTCGGCATGGCGGATGATGTTCCGGCACTTTTCACCACGTTCGGAAAGATTGGCCATGTCTTCAGTGTCAAGATCAGCCAGAACGTCACGAATCTCTTGCTCAATTCCGGCCTCTTTGAGGAGGTAGCGGTAAGCGTAAGCGGTGATGGCAAAGCCGTGGGGAACTGAAACACCTTTTGCGGTGAGGTGCTGGTACATTTCACCCAGTGACGCGTTTTTTCCTCCAACCAGAGGGACGTCTTCTATCCCTATATCGTCAAACCATAGAATGAATTTTTTGTCGTGGCCATCGCCCATCGTTATTTCTCCTACTGGAAATGATTGGTTAAGTGACGCATCCGCTGATACGAACGTGTCCAAAAGTGAAAATTCAGCCTTTATATAAAGAGAAGGTGCAGTAAAGTCAAAAAAATCTGATGTGTATTATAAATAAAACTGTCATTTCGTCAAGTGGCATAAATTGCTTTCAAAGCTTTTTATACCACGAAAAAGGTGAAGTGAAAATAGAAGTATGATACTGTTTTATAATTCGTCACAGATCGATACCAAATGGAATTTCAATGGGAAAAACCGGAGGTGGAAAGTATGTCACAGGTGGATAAAGTAAAAGAGTTGTATCGGAAGTGTAATATTGGCAGGGAGCACTCTGCCTGTGATTATTTTTCCCTGGTTAAAGAGTTGGTTGCCCTGCGAAATATGGAAGGATTACATTGGCAGCGGTATATAGATCAGGTGTATGGTCTTATTATGGATGAGATTATTTGCAATGACAATACTCCTGTGACTGCAGTCAAATTTGGAACTTCCGGTTGGCGTGGAATAATAGGCAAGGATTTCTTCGTTCGCTCTGTCTCTTGGGTGACTGCCGCTATTGTCGAGCTTTACGTTGCAGTGGATGAGGAAACAGAACTTGCCGGGTTTCTCAGGGTTTCGAGTCTTGCTGAAGCACAGAAGCGCGGTTGTGTTCTGGGGTATGATAATCGTTTTGGTGGGGAAATATTCGCCGGTGCTGTGACTGAGGTGTTGCGAAGTGCCGGATTTATAGTTCATTATGCTGGAGAGTCGACCACAGGTGTTCTTTCAGCAGCCGTTTTAGAATTGAATGCTGCTTTTTCTGTAAACCTAACCCCATCACATAATCCCCTTGAGTATGCGGGGTATAAATACAATGCTGCTGACGCAGGGCCTGCTGCAGCAGAGTTAACCAGCCGGATTACCCGACGGGCACAGGAAATTACAGGAGCTAAGAGCTCGCCTCTGGTATCATTTGATAAGCCCGTTGTTTCGGCGTCGGAACGTGATGATGTGCTGCCTTTTGATGCCCTTGAAAGTTGGAAACAGCTGGTTCGCCGGAATAAAAAAGTCCATGACCTTGATTATGACAGGATCATGGCTGATTTTGAAAATGATAACGATGTCGTGGTGGTCATCGATTCTGTACATGGTGCCAGCAGGATACATATCCCCTCACTCTTTGAAGGTGTTACAACTACACGTCTTATCCAGTTGCGTGATACCTCTGATGTGACCTTTAATGGTATCGCACCCGAACCATCTTCTGTGAATATGGCGGGCGTGACCCGGACCCTTCGTGGCCGCAGTGAATCTTTGAAACTTGGTGCCATCATTGATCCGGATGGTGACCGGATCAGATTTACTGATGGCGAGGTGGAAATCAGTATGAACCAGTTTGGTGCTATGGCGTATCATTTTCTCCATGAAGTGAAGGGAAAGAAGGGGATGGTCGCCAAAACTGTTGCCACCTCCAATCTCGCCAATCGGCTTGCAGATGTCTTAGGTGAAGAAATTTTTGAGCCGCGTGTAGGGTTTAAAGAGTTTAAGCCGGTGATCGGCAGGGCTCTGGTCTGTTTTGAAGAATCAGACGGTATTACCATCATTGGCCATACTCCGGAGAAAGATGCTTATATAGGTTTGCTCCTGGCCCTTGAAATGGTGATTAATCGAAGGCAGAACCTGGGCGAATACCTTGCGGAGATAGAGAAAGAGTATGGTGCTTACTATCCGGATCGGGATGGCTTGCCGGTGAGCCTGCAGGGGGCTGCACTCTCCGAGGCGCTTTCGAGACTCGAAAAATATTGCGTGGGAGAAGATGTTACGGTTGGTGGCACTAGGCAACGAATAACTGAAGTGGTAGATATTGATGGTAGAAAAATGATTTTTGAGGACGGGTCTTGGCTTATGATACGACCATCCGGAACTGAGCCCAAGGTCCGTTTTTATGTGGAGTCAAGGACTAAAAGTGGTACTGTCGCGCTTGTTGAGGCGGCACGCGCCATGCTCGACGAGGTTGGACTTTTACCTGAGCAGTAAGCGTCTGATGGTGTGCCGTTTGGCTTTTTTAAACCCATTGGTTACCCTTAATATATCAATGGGTTAAAAGGAAGTATGGTGCATCTCCGGTGAATGCCCGAATGGAGGCAGGTGTTTTGTTAAAACATATCTGTCTAGGTGTTTTATGTTTGTATTTCAGTAGGTTGTCAAGATGTGGATCGTCGAACGGTCACGGGTTCAGATTTTATAAAATAATCAGCTACCATTGATTTTTGCATTGTCAGCATTAAGGTAGCTGAACGATTGCAACATTTTTTTCAACTCTGCACAGAGCGGAGGCACTGTTACTATATTAAATCCAGTTTCTTTGTTTGAAACTGATCAGGAGTTAATTATGTGGGAATATACAGATAAGGTTCAGGAGCATTTTTTGAATCCTCAGAATGTAGGTGAGATTGAAAACCCGAGCGGGGTAGGTGATGTCGGGTCCCTGGCCTGTGGTGATGCCTTGAAGCTCACCTTGAAAATTGATGATGAGGAACGTATTGTTGATGCCAAATTCAAGACATTTGGGTGTGCCTCAGCCATTGCTTCTTCTTCCGCCCTTACCATCATGGTGAAGGGGATGACTGTCTCAGAAGCTGAGAAAATCACCAATGATGACATCGCTGATTTTTTAGGAGGGCTTCCAAAGGAGAAAATGCACTGTTCTGTGATGGGACGCGAGGCCCTGGAAGCCGCAATTGCTGACTATCGGGGAGTTATTTTGCCGATGGCCGAGGGTGAAGTGGTCTGTGAGTGTTTCGGGGTTACTGACCTTGATGTGATCAGAGCCATAAAGGAGTCAGATTTGCGCTCTGTTGAGGAGATCACAAACTTCACCAAGGCAGGTGGGGGATGTGGTAAATGTGAGGACAAGCTGCGGGATATTCTCCAGGAAACAATCAGCGATACAGCTGTCAAACCTGTGCAGATTGAAGGTCCCAAACGTATGACTACCCTGCAGAAGATTAAAAAGATAGAAGAGGTTCTTGAGCGTGAAATAAAGCCTGCCCTTAAAAAAGATGGTGGCGACATTGAACTTGTGGATGTCGATGGAGATTTTGTCATGGTCTCTCTCCGGGGTGCATGTACCAGTTGCGCTAAATCTCAAACTACCCTTAAGGAATATGTCGAGAAGAAATTGCGTGAGCTGGTACTAGATACTCTGATTGTGGAGGAGGCAAAGTGATGAAGTGTGATGCGGAGAAAGTAATTTATATGGATAATAACGCCACCACTAGGATTGCACCGGAGGTGGTTGATTCTATGATGCCTTTTTTGACCGAATGTTACGGTAATCCTTCCAGTATGCACAACTTCGGAGGGCAGGTAGCCGGGGCAGTTGAGCAGGCCAGGCAACAGGTTTCTAACCTGATAGGCTCAGAGGTGTCGGAAATCACCTTTACCAGTTGTGGAACAGAAAGTGATTCTACAGCAATTCTCTCAGCCCTTCAGGCCTTTCCCGATAAACGACATATTGTTACGACCAGGGTTGAGCATCCTGCGATTAAGAATCTCTGTGAGAATCTTGGCAGACTCACCGGTCATAAGTACCGGGTTACCAGGCTCCCGGTGGAGTCAGACGGTACTCTTGATATGGCCAGGTACCAGGAAGCGCTCAGCGATGATACTGCCATTGTCTCTGTGATGTGGGCAAATAACGAAACCGGAGTTATTTTTCCGGTTGAAAAGATGGCTAGTATGGCCAAAGAGCATGGGATTCTCTTTCACACCGACGCTGTTCAGGCTGTTGGCAAAATTCCCATAAACCTTAAAGATCTTGACATTGATTTCCTGTCACTCTCCGGTCATAAGCTTCATGCACCTAAAGGTGTGGGGGTTCTTTATATTAAGAGGGGTACTCCCTTTGTCCCCTATCTCACTGGTGGCCACCAGGAAGAGGGCAGGCGTGGTGGAACTGAAAATGTTGCATCCATTGTCGGGCTCGGCAGGGCCTGTGATCTGGCAGCTGAGATGATGAAGGAGGAAAATGATCGGGTGAGAGCAATGCGGGATCGCCTCGAAGAAGGATTGCTGGCAGCTGTTCCCAAGTCGATGCTCAACGGCCATAAAACTGACCGGCTTCCCAATACAACCAACATCAGTTTTGAATTTGTTGAAGGTGAGGCAATTCTGCTGCACATGAACCTCTATAATATATGTGCCTCTTCAGGGTCGGCATGTACTTCAGGATCTCTTGAACCTTCCCACGTTCTTCGGGCCATGGGGGTTCCCTTTACTGCTGCCCACGGTTCCATTAGATTTTCGTTAAGTATCTATAATACGGATGAAGAAGTGGACTTTGTCCTTGGGAAAATGCCACCGATTATCGCTGAACTTCGTGAACTTTCACCCTTCTGGGAGGGAAACTAGTCATGCGAATTGTTGCTCCGTCATACTCAATCCAGGATGATCTGGATCGTGCTTCCTTGGTTGTCCGCCTTGAGGCCTGTGGTCGTATCTGCTACAAGAGTGAGGGGTTGATCTCTGAGAGTTCTGCTCTGCCATTTGTTAAAAAAATAGCTGAGCATGGTCATAATTCTGTGATGGAGATGGCCGTGGTTACTATGGGGGTCAAATGCAGTGGTGAACAGTTTGATTCTCTGCTGGCACTTGAACCAAAATATCTTTTTATGGATCGTTTGGAGACAGAGGTTCTGGTCACCGCGTCAATTCGCAGTCTGCGGGAATTGTACCAGCGGGCATCTGATAACCCTGTGGTGCAGGCTATGGTTGCTTTTATGGTGGCTGGTCATCCCTATCTTTTTGAGGGCGTCTGGGATGGTGGGGGGGATGATGGAACCAGTGGTGTTGAAGTGCGAAAACTTGACCTGGATGAGGTAGATGCGCTTTCTTCAGAGCTGTTGGCCAAACATCGGTTTTTGGGAGTTAAATTTATTGTAAATCGGGCTGTAACACATGAAATTGTAAGGCATCGACCCTGTTCATTTCTCCAGGAAAGTCAGCGTTATTGCAGATACAGTCAGGATAAATTTGATAATCAGGTGACTTTTATAAACCCAATGTTCTACGAAGAGGGAACCGATGAGTTTGCTCTTTGGGAAAAAGCAATGGAGGATACCGAGGAGATCTATCTTAAACTCCTTGAGACCTCGACTCCACAGGCAGCGAGAACTGTGTTGCCAAATTCCTGTAAAACTGAAATAATTGTCTACTGTAACCTCGCAGAATGGAGACATATTTTCAGGTTGAGAACCACCCCGGCTGCCGAGCCTTCCATGCGGGAGGTGATGATTCCACTTGCCGCTGAAATGAAGGAAAGGTATTCAGCTGTTTTCTGATTATTGGAACCTTCCTTTTATTGTCAATCCATGCTCTCGCCCCGTTTAAGGGTCGGGAGCTTTTTTTTTGCCACTCCGTCTCGTATTGACACTTTGTTAAGAATTAGTTATATAGTGTATCAATTCTGATGAAGCTAAAAATAGTCCTGACTACAATCAGGCCAATCACATTAACTTTTATTGTAAAAGGAGATCAATATGGTTCTTGATCCAACGAAACATGCTGACTGGGAAATTGCAGCAGAAGCAGAGTCCAGAATGAAAACTGTTTATGAGCTCGGCGAGCAGCTGGGACTTGATAAAGAGGAGGTTCTTCCTTACGGACATTATGTCGGTAAACTGGATTTCAACAAAATCATGAGCCGTCTTGGTGACAAGCCTGATGGAAAATATGTTGATGTAACTGCCATCAGTCCAACTCCCCTTGGAGAAGGAAAATCTACCTGTGCCATGGGCCTTGTCCAGGGACTTGGTAAACGAAATAAATCAGTTGTTGGTGCTATTCGTCAGCCTTCCGGTGGCCCCACCATGAACATTAAGGGTTCTGCAGCCGGTGGTGGTCTTGCCCAGTGTATCCCTCTTACTGAGTTCTCCCTTGGGCTTACTGGTGACATTAATGCCATTATGAATGCCCATAACTTGGGTATGGTGGCACTCACCTCTCGTATGCAGCATGAGTCCAACTACACAGATGAGCAGCTTGCACAGCGGAATCTGAAACGTCTTGATATCCATCCTAAAAAGGTTGAGTTTAACTGGATCATGGATTTTTGTGCCCAGGCACTGAGAAATATCACCATGGGTATTGGTGGAAAGATGGATGGTTTTACCATGCAGTCCTCTTTTGCCATTGCCGTATCCTCTGAGATTATGGCCATCCTTTCCATCGCCAATGATCTTGCCGATATGCGTCGTCGTATTGGAAAAATCGTTGTTGCCTATGACAAACAGGACAGACCTGTCACCACCGCAGATCTTGAAGTGGACGGTGCGATGACTGCTTGGATGGTTCAGGCTCTAAATCCCAATCTTATGCAAACCCTGGAAGGCCAGCCGGTTCTCGTCCATGCCGGACCTTTTGCCAATATCGCCATTGGTCAATCCTCAGTAATTGCAGATCGTGTTGGTCTTAAAATTGCCGACTACAACGTCACCGAATCTGGATTTGGGGCTGATATCGGATTTGAGAAATTTTGGAATCTTAAATGCCGTTTCTCCGGTAATAAACCTAACTGTGCCGTTGTCGTTGCAACCATTCGTGCCCTTAAATGTCACGGTGGCGCGCCGATTCCAATTCCAGGAAAACCGATGCCGGAAGAGTATGGCAAGGAGAATGTTGGTTGGGTTGAGGAAGGTTGTAAAAACCTCCTCCACCACATTAAGACCGTTAAAAAAGCTGGTATTAATCCTGTGGTTTGTATCAACGCTTTTTACACTGATACTGATAATGAGATTAAGGCTGTCCGTCGCATCTGCGAGGATGCAGGGGCCCGTGTTGCCCTGTCCCGTCATTGGGAGCATGGTGGTGATGGTGCTCTTGAGTTTGCCGATGCTGTTGTAGATGCATGTGAAGAGCCTAATGACTTCAAGTTCCTCTATGATCTTTCTGATCCCCTTGATAAACGCATTGATCTTATTGCTAAAGAGGTTTACGGTGCAGATGGTGTTTCCTATACACCTGAGGCTCAAGCAAAACTGAAACGTTTGGCTGATGATCCTGATATGAAAGAGATGGGAACCTGTATGGTTAAAACACACCTTTCACTGTCTCACAATCCAGCCCTTAAAGGTACTCCCACTGGCTGGACTCTCCCAATCCGTGATATTCTCACCTACAAAGGTGCCGGTTTTGTTGTACCTGTTGCCGGTGCAATCAGTCTTATGCCTGGTACTGCATCTGATCCTGCATATCGTCGGGTTGATGTTGATGTTGAAACAGGAAAGGTTAAGGGTGTATTTTAGGATTAATTGTATGTGAATACAGTTACTAAGCTGTATTATAGCTCCGGATAGAAATACTGGAGTGTTTAATAACGGGTTAAGAAAAGTGAACTTTTCTTAACCCGTTTGTTTTTTTAAATAAAAAGTTGTACTGTTAGAGTAACTGTCGATGTTTTGGGGCAGTACCCAAAAAAAGAATCTAATTCACTCAATTTATAGATAGAATTTAATGATATGGCTGTAAAACAAAAAGAAGTAAAGAGAAGAAGTTCCCTTAAAGGAACGGTAAAAGACAGGTCTGGTGCTGGGAAAATTAAGATTGGCGAGCTTTTAAGTAAGGCTGGTTATATTACGCCCTCCCAGCTTGAGAGTGCTAAAAAAGAATTAAAGGTCAATGGCGGTCGTCTTGGCACCATTCTCCGGCGATTTGATTTTATCGATAAGGATACTATTTACAACTTTCTCAGTCGTCAGCATAACTTCACTCCGGTTGTCATTAGTAAAGAACCCCCTGCCAAAGATGCCGTGGCATTATTGTCCTATGATCTTGCCAAAACGTACATGGCTTTTCCTCTTCGTATTGCCGGAAACACTCTGCAGATCACCATGGCAGAGCCCACAGATACTGAGGCGGTTGAAAAGCTGCAGGAGGAGATTGGCAAGGATCTTGCGGTTTGTGTCTCAATGGAGGATGATCTTGTTGAGGCCTATAAAAAATATTATGGAATAGACGAGGAGGAGGCCAAGAGTTTTTTTTCCTTTTCAGGTGAAGAACTTGAAGAGGAAATGGCAGTTACTGAAGTGGATGACTTCGGTTCCATTGTGGCCGATGCTGCGGATGAATTTGAAATAGAGACCATTGCAGAAGATGATGCGGGGGACCAGTTTGCGGCCACCGATGCTCCTATTATCAAATTGGTTAATGGTATTTTGATAAAGGCTGTTCAGGATGGCGTCTCTGATATTCATGTTGAGCCCTATGAAAAGACCATGCAGGTACGTTATCGTAAGGATGGTTCGCTTTTTAAATCCATGAATCTGCCGCTCTCCATTAAAAATGCCATGGTTGCTCGCCTGAAGATTCTCTCTGATCTCGATATTACAGAGCGCAGGGTTCCTCAGGATGGACGTATCAAGATGCGACTTGGGCGGAACCGTTCCGTCGATTTTCGAGTCTCCACCCTTCCAACCCTCTTTGGCGAATCTGTTGTTCTTCGTATCCTTGATAAGGGATCTTTAAATGTCAATCTCACAAAGCTTGGTTTCGAGCAATCCACCTTTGATGCCTTGAAGCGCTGTCTGAAACGGCCTCAGGGACTACTTCTTGTTACCGGGCCCACAGGATCTGGTAAGACAGTTACTCTTTATTCAGCGCTCAACTCATTGAATGCTGAAGATATTAAGATCCTAACTGCTGAGGATCCAGTGGAGTTTAACTTTAAGGGTATTAACCAGGTAAATGTTCATGCAGAAGTGGGGATGACTTTTGCCGCAGCCTTGAAGGCCTTTTTGCGTCAGGATCCTGATATAATCATGGTTGGTGAGATCCGAGATATTGAAACTGCAGAGATTGCAATTAAAGCTGCTATGACCGGTCACCTTGTCTTTTCTACCCTTCATACTAATGACAGTGCGGCAACCATCGGACGTTTGATCGATATTGGAATACCCTCATTTATGCTCGCCTCATCTGTTACCATGGTCCTATCACAGCGACTTGGACGATGTCTCTGCCAGAGGTGTAAAAAACCGGAACAGCGTGATCCTCAGGAACTACTCAGCATGGGATTTAATGAAGAAGAGGTGGATTACGTAGTTACCTATGGCCCTGTTGGATGCCCGGAGTGCAATGGGCTAGGCTACAAGGGGCGAGTTGGTTTCTTTGAACTTATGGAGGTTACTGATGAAGTCTCTAAGGCGATCAGTGCTGAAGTGCCCGAAGATCAGCTGCGGAAGGTTGCCGTTCAGGAGGGAATGGTTCCCCTGCGTGATGCCGCCCTGGAAAAGGTGCGTCAGGGGGTTACCAGTGTTGAAGAGGCCTTGCGCCGCACTGTAGCCCATGAGGAGAGCCTTCCTGCATATCTTGTAAATCCGGATATTGAAAAATATGAAGATGGAGATGTTATTATTCGCGAAGGCAATAGAGATGTGGATTTTTTCAAGCTTTTAAGAGGTGGGCTCTCCATTGTTAAAAATGGCAAAAAAATAGCGGAACTCACAGAACCTGGTGAATATTTTGGTGAGATGGCAATACTTTCCGGAGAACCGCGTAATGCATCGGTTGTGTCCCTTGGCCGCTCAGCCATTAAACGTTACCCCGGTGATAAACTGGATGAAATTATCGCCAAGTATCCGGATGTGTCAGGGCATCTGTTCCGTGCCATGGCCAGTCGTCTTCATAAGTCCAATCAGATTATTGTGAAACTTGCCGGGGGTACACCACGCAAAGCCGCTAGAAAATAATCACTCAGGGCAGTATGTCCTGACCACTTTGCTGGAAGTATTGCTGTATGACCAGAAGCCCAATCAGGGTTTCTCTCTGTTTATCCTGGAACTGCTTTGTGTATTCGTTGGCTTGTTTGATGATTTCGAGGGCTGCATTCTCGTTTCTGGTATAATATTCCATCTTTGATTCAATATCTGAGTAGTCGTCTTTCAAAAGGACATAATGGATATCTGGCTGTAAGGTCCCTTCCATGTACCATGTTTCATTACGCGGCTTTCTCATAAAACAGAGAGAGTTGGAGGACATTATCCATTTGAGGTTGGTGGCCACGTCATTTCCTTCGATGGAGAGGATAAACTTAAAACGCAACTGTTCCGCAATGGACATGAATGCCTTTTGTCTTGCCGGGTCTCCTCCGGGTTCCGGTGTATTGGACTGACCGAGATCGAAGAGGGGATTATTGAAATGTTTTTTTATAAACTCGATTCGGTGTGGTTTTCCAGCTTTGCCACGCCAGACGAGTCGATTGCTCTTTTCGGTGAAGCTCAAGTGGTCATTGATAAAGTTAAAGTGCCTTATTTTATTGAACTTTAAGAGTATGGCGTTCTCGTTGTTCCCGGAAATTGGACGATTTTTTACAAATGTAGGACGGGAAGGTACCTGCATAACATCACCAAATTCACGATGGAAAGAACGATTCGGGCTGAAGTAGCGGAGATATTCCTGCAGGTCAAAGTAATAGGAAGACTGTTGTCTGGCTGACAGATCATTGAGCCGGAGGGCATCAGTCCCAAGAGTAAAAGACGAGATCTTTTTGTTGTAATAGGCGACTCGTTTCTGGATGTAGTTTGTATCGTAACGTGAAATTGTATCTAGCAGAGATCGTCGTCTATTCCGGTAGTAGATATCTGGTATCAGCACGTTAAGCATGCCTTTGAGGTAAAAGAGCATCTTGGATTTTTTGTATTTCCGTGCTAAGAGCCTTTTTTTGATCTTTTCTGTTAGCTGCATGATACTGGATGGTTTTATGTTATCAGTTTGGAAAACAAATCCTGAAATCTCCTTATAAAAGTTACCATACAAAGAAATTGACGATCAATATATAATCATGTATTGCTTACTGGCGTTTTTAACTCCTGATTTAGAATTATAAATTATGGGATTGTCAATAGAAGTTTTGTGTTAACAAATAACTGCAATGGATGTTTGACGCCACTTGTGTGGGACTCTGGTATAAGAATGAGTGAAATTTTATTGAACAATCAGAAAATCTTGATTATCAAACAGAGCTCACTGGGTGATATTATTCACACTTTTCCTTTGGTGCATGCCTTAAAGAGATGTTTTCCCGGGGTTACCATAGATTGGGTGGTTAGAAAGGGACTTGATTCAATTATCCGTTGTGATTCTGCAGTAAACAGGGTTTTCCCCGTTGACATACCATCCACCAGTGAACCTGGGGCCGCAAGGGGGGTGTATTACCGTGCCGCAAAAGGAATGGTACTGACCCTTATCGAGCTGAGAAGGATTTTTGCAAAACAGCCTTATGATCTTGTGCTTGATCTCCATGCCTCATTTCGTAGTGGACTTTTTATGCTCTGTAATCCTGGTGGGATCAGAATTGGTTTCTCTGATGCCAAGGAAATGAACACCATGTTTCAGCACAAAAAGATAACTGTTCCTGAAACTAAAATCCATGCTCAGGAAAAGAATTTTTTGTTTGCACCTTTTTTAGGGTGTACTGTCGAGAAAGAGGATTTTTTTCTGGAGACAGGTGAGGATGATAAGCGGACCAGCAGAGAGTTCCTCCAAGGCGAAGAGAAGCGCCTTATTTATTTTAATCCGGTGGGGCGTTGGGAGAGCAAGGCCTGGCCTGTGGAGCGCTGGGCCCTTTTAGCTGATACATTACAGCTTAAAAACAGGGTAAGGGTTGTTCTGGCAGGTTCCGGGGATGATCTCCTGGTTTTACAGGAAATTGAAAAACGGATGAAGACAGTCCCCCTTGTTTCCGGCGGCAGATTAACGCTGCCTCAGTCCGCTGCACTCATCGGAGTATCTTCCATGTATATTGGAGTTGATTCAGGACCCATGCATATGGCATCACTTGCCGGTATCCCTGTTGTGGCACTGTTTGGCCCTACGGATCCAGTTCTTGTTGGTCCATACAATAAACCAGGCAGGGTTCTGCGGAACGAGTCGCTTGATTGCCTTGTCTGCCGGAAAAGATATTGCAGTGAACTAACCTGTATGGAAACAATTTCTGTGGATGATGTGTATGAGAATGCACTGAAGTTACTCTAATTCCATGGCACTGGCGGTTTCGTGAAATTCCTGTCCTCCTTGGGATAGTTATATAAAACCCTTTTGAAAACATCAGGAGCACCTGGCTTCTGTTGTGGGGGGCTTGGTTACATGATAATAACACTCAGCATGAAGGTTTGCTATTGTGAAGGTTGTTCTTATAATTACAACGTATAATAATATTGAAGTATTGCGATTGTCCCTGAAGACTGCTCTTCATCAGACTGTAGCTCCTACAGAAATCATTGTTGCTGATGACGGCTCAACTCCGGATACTGCCAGACTGGTTAATGACCTGGCAGAACGAACTGAAACACCGTTGTATCATTGCTGGCAGGAGGATATCGGTTTTCGGCCTGCAAGATGCCGGAATATGGCAATTGCCAGGAGTTCCGCAGAATACTGCATCCTGATTGATGGTGATATTATTCTTGATGTACATTTCATCGAAGATCATATTCGTCATGCACGCCATGGTTTTTTTGTTCAGGGTTCCAGGGTTATCCTTAGTAAAGAAAAAACCTATGAAATCGTTAGGTCTGCAGATACCAGGGTGGGCCTGTTTGACTATAAAATTGGAAACCGTAAAAACTGTATTCGTTCCGCAATACTATCCCGTTTATTTTCGGTGAAAAACAAGAAACTTGGTGGTATTAAAACCTGCAATTTTGCCTTCTGGAAAAAGGATGCGGTGATGGTGAATGGGTTTAACGAAGATTTTGTCGGCTGGGGACATGAAGACACAGAATTTGCAGCTCGGCTGTTAGCGATAGGAATTCAACGGCAGAACGTGAAATTTAATGCTCTGGCATTCCACCTGTATCATCCCACACATTCAAGAGCCTCTCTGGCAAAAAATGATACACTACTTCTGGAGACTCACAAAAATAATAAAAAGTGGTGCGAGAATGGACTGGATAAACATATTGGCAATTGCACCCAGTGCACTTGAGTTGAGGGAGCTATTCGATTAATTTTCGGTAGTCCGGTCCGCTTATGGTGATCTTGTTTTGTTTGCAGTAGGTTTCGAGTTGCTCGAGTAACTGATCCCGTACTGAACCTTCGGTATTGTAGCAGAGATCTTTTCGAAATCCTCTGATGTCACGGTCCCTGGCTGAGCCTGTATGATACCACCTGCGTGGTCGCATATCGTCAAAATCAATGAGATAGATTTTTCCATCGCTGAAAAGAAAATTGGCCAGGCGAATATCACCGTGGATGAGCCTCAGGTTTGTTATCCTGTCAATTATGTCCAGAATTTCAGTCATTGCAGAACGTATCTGCACAGGTGATGCTGCAATTTGCCTGAAGTACTCTTCTCCCTGAATGCCTTCAACATACTCATATAGAAAGTATGACATTCCTTTAAATGGGCCGTAACATTTTTCAAGACAGGCAATGGGACTGGGGACGTATATGCCGTTTTCTTTAAGGATTATAGAATAGTTCCAACTGTTTCTAGACTTTGTTTTTCGGAATAGTCGTTTGAACTGTTGCCAGCGCGATTTGAAATTATGGCGTTTTATAACTATCTTTCCGATGGCGGTGCTGAGGATTCCGATGGTAGATTTGAAGTTATTTTGTAAAACAATGCCCCTGTCAGGGTGGAGATATGAGTCGGGGGCATCAAAGATATTCTGTAAATCTTCCCCGTAGTAAGCAGTATAAAATTCCAGTCGATGGAGAGTCGTATTTCGAATGGTTATTTGTTCAGTCATACTCTTTGTTCTTCGCCCTGTTCAGGAAATTTTTTGTACAAGAAGGCACTGAACAGGGAAAAAAGCATGCCTGTTCCATGGGACAGCAGGTAGGATTCACCGAGCATTATAACCAGGAAAAAGACAGGAAAGGCTTGTCGCATGGGAGTCAGATTGTCTTTTTTGGTAAAGGCCATTATCAGTTGGCTGATAAATATTGCGATAAGGCTGAAAAAGCCTAGCAGCCCGAATAGGGATGTGCTGAGCAGGTATTGATTGTGGGGGTTAACCGTATCAGGAAGTTTCGGTGACTCCCTTTTATTGATTTTAGAATATTCAGTTGGGTAATCGCCAGTTCCGACCCCTGTGAGCAGGTTGTCTTTTATCAAGAGTAGTGTGTTTTTGGTGAACCAGAGTCTGAGTCCTACTGAGGTGATTTCACATAATTTATGATTTTTTATCTCTGCTATTGCGGTATCAGCACGGTTTTTGAACGTGGGAGAACTCTGATAAATCCCAAACACCAGAACGGGTAACAAAATAAGGCCGGTAATAAGTTTGACCTTTGAGACGTTGTAGAAGTATTGGAACAGCGCAACCCCGAGAAGGATAAAGAAGGTTATCTGTCCGGTGCGGCCAGCTGTTATGAACATATTAAAAGAGAAAAAAAGCAGCAGCGTTGCCAGGAGCCATTTATGAATGGTCTTGCTACCATTGCCAAACAGTAGTTTTTGAAGAATGATGTAGCAGACAAGTGCCAGCATTGGATTATAGGAAACATGGCTGGTTCCCACGGTGGTGAAAATTGAAGATGGCGGCAGGGTGATAATTCCCAGCCACACCATATACGCTTTACTTGCCTTGAGGAATATTGCTGCTGTGAATGCAGCCATATAGTAATTTGAGTGTTCTTTTCTGGCAATACCCAGAAAAATCGGAAAGAGAAGAAGCTTCCACTGCTTTCTTAAAATTTCCAGGCCCCATGCCAGATCATCTGTCCAGAGCAGTCCAATTATATGCAGGAGAACATAAACAAGAACAGCGATGGTTACCGGATTGTGGAATATCTCTGCGATCTTCTCCTTCTGTCCTCCGATTATAAACCAGCAGAGGATCAGGAGAATGGCCAATATTGACCCCGCTGATGTTGAAAGGGGGAGCCCAAAGGCAAAGATGATGAGGAGAGGTGATGCTAGCTCTGATACTTTCTGACGGAATATACTCATGTGTTTTAATAACGTTATGCTGAAGAGAGGGTGGGGGTTATATGCCGGGTTAATTCTGAAACTGCATATTGTACAGAGTTTCATATTCCCCATTACGTCGCAGCAGCTCATCATGAGTGCCTTCTTCCACGATCATCCCATCCTTAATAACGATAATCCTGTCAGCATTTTTTATGGTTGAGAGGCGGTGGGCAATAACCAGAGTTGTACGATCTTTCATAAGGTTCTCCAGTGCTTTTTGAACTTCACGCTCAGATTCGGTATCAAGCGAGGAGGTTGCTTCGTCAAGCACAAGAATAGGTGCATTTTTTAAAATGGCACGGGCGATGGAAAGTCGCTGTCTTTCACCACCTGATAATTTGACACCGGATTCACCAATGATGGTCTCGAAACCGTCAGGAAGCTCTTCAATAAAGCTGAGGGCATGTGCGGCATCTGCTGCACTCCGCAAATCTTTTTCTGAGCAGTCAGGAGAGCCATAGGCTATATTGTTGTAGATGGTGTCGTTGAAGAGGATTGTCTGTTGGGTAACAATGGCGATCTGTTTACGTAAGGATTCAATGGTTACGTCTCGAATATCCATACCATCAATGAGGAGAGCCCCCTTTTCGATGTCAAAGAAACGTGGGATGAGACTGGTCAGTGTTGATTTACCTGATCCGCTGGGGCCGACAACGGCCAGAATTTCCCCTGCGGGTACAGTTAAGTTGATATCTTTTAACACATGGACATGGTCGTCATAACCGAATTCCAGGTTTTCAAACGCGATTTCCCGTTGGAAAGGAGGGAGCTCCAAGGCATCCTTTTTGGTGAGAATGGATGGCTTCTTGTCGAGCAGGTCAAAAACCCTGACTGCCGCAGCGAGTCCCTGCTGGATTGTGGAGTTAAGCTTACTGACTCCTTTTATCGGTTCATAAATCATCAGAACTGAGGCCAGAAAGGCAAAAAAAGTTCCAGGGGTGGAGTTGCCGGCAATAACTTCTTTGCCGCCAAACCAGATAATCAGGGCCATGCCGATACCACCAATAACTTCCATCAGTGGGTGCTGAATGCAGCGGTATTTAGCTTTTTCCATCATGGTGTTGAAGAGCTTTTGTACCTGACCGGAGAAGCGTTTGGATTCATACTGCTCCATGGTAAAGGCCTTAACAACCGGGGCACCTGTGATAGATTCGTGCATGATGTTTGACACTTCTGCCGTCTCTTCCTGCATCCTGGTACTGACCCGACGAAAAGCTTTGCCAAAATAGATGATGGGTACAGCTGCTGCTGGTATAAAAACAAGGGAAAGCAGGGCCAGACGCCAGTTCATGCTGAAGATGACAATAAGAAGGAAGATACCCTGCAACAGATCACGCAGTAAGCCCACGACCACTGAAGAGATAGCTCCCTGCATGTGATTAATATCTGAAATAACCCTTGAGATAAGTTCACCGGTTGGTGTTTTGTGAAAAAAAGACAGGGATTGCTGGTGAACATGGTTGAAGACCTTGGTGCGCATATCACGAATAACCGTCTGGCCGATCCTTTCCAGCAGATAAAAATTCAGACCATAGAAAAAACCTTTGATGGCAAAGAGAGCAATGAGTGCAAATGGAAGAAGGGTTAGATAGTAGGAATTTTTCTCAAAAAAGATTTTATCCAGCAGGGGTTTGACCATCCAGGCTTGTGTTGCACTCAGACCTGCAACAATAACGGCTGCAATCATGGCCAGTAGAAACTTATATTTGTATGGCAGAATAAGATTATAGAGACGTTTGAGAACTATTTTGTTTGACATATACTATAGAATTAAAGTGGCTGGATAATGGATCTGATAAACAGGGATTTTGAGTCTGTTCGTTGTTTGCACATCATAGTTAATGAGTGCTGAAAAGTCATATGATTTTTACCATGACGGACCAATATGGTGAACAGTAAAATTCAAAAAGTCCTCCTGGATTCAGGAAGGAGTGTTATTCCTGATATCCGCTGGGTCATCAATGCTTGGAGAATCGTAATCCGTTACCGTGACCTGGATCTTTTGCCCACACTCAATTACCCGTAACTGCTCAAGTTTTTCGATGTTTTCCAGGGATGAAAAGGGGAGTTTTGTGAATTTCTGAAGAAAGGAATTGGAGTACACATAGATACCGATATGTTTGTGGTAGCGGGCATCTGGTGTCAGGTCTCTGTTGAAAGGTATTTGGGCCCTTGAGAAATAAATTGCAAAGTTATTACTGTCAAATATAACTTTTACATTATTGGGGTTGGCTATATCTTCATCATTATCCATGATGTAGGCCAGGGTGCCCATTGAGAGTCCAGGAGCCTTCAGGAAATTCCGAACCAGGTCGTTGAGGCATTCAGGGCGCAGAAATGGTTGGTCGCCCTGGATATTCACCAGAATGTCATCCTTTTCAATTGCCAGAGTCCTTGCTGCTTCGGCAACCCTGTCAGTTCCAGAACTGCACTTGCCCGACGTCATAATTACTTTACCGTCGATTCCCTCTATGGCCTCCCGGATGGCGTCACTATCTGTGGCAACGTACACCTCATCGATAAGATTGCTCTTTTGTGCCTGTTCGTAAACCCGCTGAATCATGGTTTTCCCCTGGATATCGGCAAGGGCTTTTCCAGGAAAACGTTTGGATTCAAAACGTGATGGTATTATTGCGATGACTTTCATATTTCTTTGTGGACTATATTTAAGTGATTGTGTGCTGCGGACTGTTCTTTGCCAGCAAACCTACAATATGTTGGCAGGTTTTTCTACTGCCACCTTGCTTTAAGTGAATATATTTGTCAGCCCGTTGTCGAATAGCAGCCTTGTCTGGTGGGTTTTTAAGAATAGTAACAAGTAATTGCAATACTTCTTCCCTGTTGCGTCCTTTTTTTACCAGCCCTTGCTGGAACACCTCATCTCCTGCCCAGGAAAAATTGTAGACCGAAGGGCCTGTGACCGGTAGTAGTCCGTTCATAAATGCCTCAACAAAATTCTGTCCTCCAAGGGGGGCCAGACTGCCACCAATAAAGGCAGCATCAGCTCTTTGGTAGCAGTTGGTCAATTCTCCGAAAACATCCCAGATAATAACTGAGGACGATTGGTCAGGGGAGCAGTTTGTCTTGACACAACAACATATTTCGGCATCGGTGAGCATGGTTTCCCAGTGCTTTACCCTATGGAGGTGGCGTGGAAAGAGATCGATCTGAAGTGCGGGGAAAACTGCAAGAAGTTCTCTTGTTAACCAGAGGACATCTTGTTCTTCTTCTTTCCTGATGGAGGCCAAAATCAGCGATTGGGGGTCATTTTGTCTGGTTGGAGCGACGCTGCAGTTTTTTATCTGATCAAATTTAATATTGGGGACATAAATGGTTTGCTCCTGCTCAAAAATTATCTGAAGGCGATGTCTATACTCTTCCGTACTTGCAAGTATCAGATCAGGCTGTATAGCTTTCCAGAGAAACCGAGCCTTTTTATACCCGTTAAAACTCTTTTCTGTCATCCTGCCATTAACAATAATAATTTTTTTATGCTGTTTTTTCATTTCAAGCATTAATGCAGGCCAGATCTCAAGTTCAATAAGTACCAGGAGTTGCGGGTTGGCGATTTCCACAGCTTTCTTTACCAGAGAAGGGTCGTCAAAGACCATATATGCCACACAGATATAGTGAGGGTACTGGTCAATGTTCTTCTCTAATATCTCTTTTCCCTGTGAGGTATTACAGGTGATGAGGATGGCAATGGTCTGGTTTTTATCCAAGTTCTGTATAAGTTGTAAGGCCACATATGCCTCCCCGATTGATGCAGCATGTATCCATAGATCAACTTTGGAAAAAGAGATTTTTTTCAGGGTCCGTTCAGCTGCCCCCTCCTGCAGGCGTGGAGATCTGAGCAGCAGTGGTGTGGCACATTTCCAGAGAAGTTTGTAAATAAAAAAAAAGGATCGCAGGGGAGGGGATATTTTCATGGGAGGCGTTACATATACTCTTTGATTTTTGCAAGGAGAGAGGGATAACTGATTTCAAGAAGCCGGGCTGCCATACTTTTATTGCCCTTGCTCGTTTCCAGAGCTCTGCTGATTAATTTCTTTTCAACAATTTTTTTTGCCTGTTTTAGTGAAAATGTCCCCAGCATCTCATTTATTTCCTCATTGCAACTGTTCCCGGATCGAATTCCACTGAGATCCGAAGGGAGTATCTGTTTGTCTTCGGCTACAATGGCTGCCCGTTCAAGGCAATTTTGCAACTCTCTTATATTTCCTCTCCATTCCCGGGAAAGTAGAATTCCCATTGCGTCCTGAGAAATACTCTCTATGGAGAGGCTCATTTTTCTGTTGAGCATGGTGAGAAAGTGGGTGCACAGGTGGGGGATATCCTCTTTTCGATCACGGAGAGGAGGCAGGTGCAAGGTGAGCACGTTGAGGCGATAGAAAAGATCTTCTCGAAACCTTCCCTCCTCCACCTCTCTTTCCATATCTTTTGCCGTTGCTGTGATAACTCTGACATTGGTGTTTTTGGTTTTGACACTGCCCACCGGTCGTATCTCCTGTTCCTGAAGGACCCGTAACAGTTTTACCTGCAGACCCAGGGGGAGCTCTCCGATTTCATCAAGGAACAGAGTTCCGGATTCAGCCTCTTCGAAGAGTCCTTTACGATCAGTGTCAGCTCCGGTAAACGCTCCTTTCACATATCCGAAAAATTCGCTTTCCAGGAGATTTTCAGGGATAGAACCACAGTTCACTGCAATAAATGGGCAGTGGTTTCTTTTTGATTTCTGATGAATGCCTTTGGCAATCAACTCTTTTCCGGTACCGGATTCTCCTGTTATCAGAACCGTTGTGTCGTAGCGAGCCACTTTTTCGGTGAGATGGAGCAGAGAGCGCATCTTTTCGGAATGGGCGATAATATCTTCAAAACTCCCACTCCCCTGCAGCTCCTTAACCCTGGCCCTCAACAGCAGGTTCTCTTCCTGGAGTTCCAGGTGATTGCATGCCTTTTCAAGCACCAGAAGAATTTCCGCAGTTTTAAAGGGCTTGGTGATAAAGTCATAGGCCCCGTTTTTCATGGCTTCCACGGCATCATCAATGGTGGCGTAGGCAGACATCATGATCACAATAGGTTTTACCGCGTCTACAGGAAGCGCTTTTAAGAACTGCAGCCCATCCATCTTCGGCATTTTGAGATCACAGAGGATAAGAGGAAAAGGAGCTTTTTTCTGAATTGCCAGTGCCTGTTCGCCATTTTCAGCAATGGTTACCTGATACCCTGCCTTGGATGTGACTACGGAGAGCATGTGGCGCATATTTTCTTCGTCATCAATAATCAGAAGACGTTTTTTTTCAGTCATACAGTTGATTTCCTGGCAATGTTAGGTCTTTTTTCGCTGGAGAGGGGAAGGGTTATAATTACAACCGTTCCCCGGTTTTCATGAGCATTTACGGTAATGGTTCCACCTGATTTTTTTATCATGTTGTGGGCAACTGCCAATCCAAGTCCTGTTCCCTTCCCAGCTTCTTTGGTGGTGAAAAATGGATCAAAAATTGCACCTCTGTGTTCCGGCAGAATACCAGCCCCATTGTCTGTAATGGTAATCACGATGTAGTTGGAATTGTTTTCTGAAATTAGATTCTCTGTGGTTAGAGTGATAAGTCCGTTTTCATTGCCTTCCGCTTCTTCAATGGCATCAATGGAATTTAATATACAGTTTAAGAAAACTTGCTGCAGGCCGTCACTGTCAATGATTACTTCACTGAGAGCAGCATGGAAGTTTGTTACATAGTGGATTGTGAGAGCTGTTTTTCGTACCCGGACATTCTCGATGAGTTTGTTGAGGAGACTGTGTAGGTCAACCCTGTCCACAGAAGAGGCTGTGGGGGATCTGGATAAATCAAGGAGTCTTCTGATGAGTGCATTGATACGATTGAGTTCCTGAATGGCTCTTTTGCTGAATGCTTCCCTGTCTTCAGCACTGAGAGAGTCGTCTGTGAGAAGATCAATATAGCCCTGGATAATCCCAAGGGGATTGCCTATTTCATGGGCCAGTCCGGCAGAGAGTCGACCTATTGATGCGAGTTTTTCTGCGCGAATCATTTCATCTCGGTTTTTCTGCAGCTCTTCATTTGCTTTTTTTAACGACTCTACAGTGTGCCTGAGTTCCTGCTTGTCTCCATCTATTCGGGTCACCAGGCGATTCAGGCTGAGAGATAGCTGGTTGAATTCCCCGAGTCCCTCACCGGAAATGAAGGTCGCATTGCCGAGATCATTGCGTGAATCTGCGAGACGGGACAGGCGTTCGATGGGTTTTATTACCAGGTGCACCAGTCTGGTAAAACCAATGGCTGTAAAAATAAGAACATTTATTATAAGGTAGGCAAAGAATATCTTCTGGGCCTTACGGATGGAGTCCGAGACCGCAGAGAGGGAGCGAATGACTCCCATAGCTCCCTGTTTATCATCAGTAGCTTGTATCGGGATAGCCATAAGGAGAAACTGTTTAGAGAGAAAAAAACCATTCCAGGAAGCACCTGAGTAGGCAGTGCTTGTTCGGTTGTTGTCCATGGCACTTTTAAGCAGAGCTGTGAGTGGCAGGTTCTGTGGGCAAACACCATGGGATACAGGGGGACGGTCGGGGCTGTGTTGCCATTTGAGACAGAGGATGTCACTTTCTTTAAGGTAATTTTTTAGTTGTGTCCTGGCTGTGTGTGAAGAGGCATCCAGCTCTTGGGAGTTGAATGAGGCTGCAGCAATATAAAGGAGCTTTTCACTTATCTGTTTTTCCTGTTGAATACCGTTTCGCTGCCATAAAATAAGCATGACAAATCCGAAGAGAAACATGCTGATAAAAAGGAGAATGGAGAGGGTGAGCCCCAGTTGGACTTTCAGGGTGTGCATAATCAGCTATTGTAGCAGAACCACAGGGAAAGGCAAGTGAGGGGCCATCTCGCAGCAGGCGGTATTATGATATTGAATCGTTGTTAGAATTTTCTGCACTGTCTGATGTCTCTGCGGGGGGAAGTTTACAGTGATCCTTGCCAGAGAAATAGTTGAGCCAGGAGGAGGTTCTGTCGAGGGACCAGTCCTTCGGGGGGATGGGATCCATGTTGCTGATGTTTCTGCTGTCTGGTTCCGGCCCTCTGTGATAACTGCGAACCCAGAAACAGCGACGTTCGCCGGGATACACTTCACAGTATCCCTTATTAGATCCTCCACAGGGGCCGTTCACCATTTTTTTTGGGCACCCGGACTGTGGGCAGAGATAGGATGAGGCAGCGAGGGTACAGTCACCACACATTCTGCAGTGAAAGAGGATCTTCTTACAGAGGTGCTCGATGAAAGTATAAATACGATTCAGGTATTTGTTGTTCAGAGAACCTGTGCTAATTTTTCTGGCAAGCTTGAAGAGTGAACCGTGGGGGTGGAAAACCTGGGTGTGAATAAAATGGTTTACGGTGTAGAGAATGGGCATGCTGCGTTTTTTTTCACTTCTCCCTGCTGCTTCTGACAGATACCAGGTTTCTGGTTCAGGAAAGTGAATCTGTTCCAGACTCTCTTTGCCACACATTTTTTCCGCAGTATCCAACAGGTATGAGATGGATTCAAAATCCAAGTTGTTGCCGCCGAGGTGTATGCCAGCATAACCCATATCCCGAAGAGCTGTAATCAATGCTGCTCCACGTTGCAGGCGTGCCTCCTCGCCCTTGTCTCCAGATCTGGCCTCAGTTTCCATTTTCTGCAGTAGTTGGTCTGGGAAAATGACACCGGGAACTTTACCCTGATTCATAATGCGGGCAACACTGAGACTGGGCACGAATATGTTTGCCATTACCGGGATATTGATCCGCTGTTCGCGCAGGAATATGATAAGTTCCCGGTATTTTTTAATATCGTAACCAAGCTGGCTGATGACAAACTGGGCGCCGCACTGAATTTTAGTGAGGAGTTTCGCATATTGCCAGACCTGTTCCGACTCCAGTATCTTAAACGGGGAGACCACACAGCCTGCAAAAAAGTCCATTCTAGGGAGATCCATAGCCTGGCCCGGGGCACCTTTTTTAACAGTGAAATTATAACGAAGTTTCTCTATAAGACTCAAGAGCTGGGTGGAGTCGAGGTCGAAAACGGGCATGGCCTGGCCCTGGAACCCGTATCGGGGAAAGTCACCTCCAAGGACCAGAAGGTTGAGAAGCTGATGACGGTGGCACTCAAATAACTGGCTTTCCGCCATGTTACGATTCTTGTCTTTTAGGGAGAAGTGGAGCAGGGGCGAAATACCCATTGCCTGAATGTCAAGGCCAAGTGATACAGGGGACAGGGCGGGGTGGCCACCGGGATTGTCTGTGATTGAAAAGGCTTTGATTCTACCATCACTCCGTGCATCTTCAGCAAGCTGCAGAATTTTTTCAAGCCTCTTACCGCCGGAACCACGGCCGGGAACCAGTTCATACGTTATGGTGAACTCATCAGTGCTAATGAGTGATTTGCGGAATATGTCTGAAACCTGTTGAGTCATTGCTGGTATTCCTTTTTTCCTTGCAGTTAACTGAATTCTGAGAATACATTGTATGCATGAATGATGAAAATGAAACTAAAATTCTTTCTGTCATTGACGATCTTCTGCGCGAAAGTGGAATAACGGATCCACGAAGCAATAATAACCTGACAACCATAACCCTATCCGGTGATGGCTCCAGCAGAAAGTTTTGGCGGATTATGGATGGTGACAGGAGGCTTTGTCTTGCAGTTGCTCCTTTCTCAGATACCACAAAGGATTTTGCTGAGGCCAGAGCGGCCCACTTCATAGGATTACATCTCCTGGAAAAAGGAGTACGGGTGCCTGAGCAGTATGGCTGGAATGAAGAGCATGGTGTCCTGCTTTTTGAGGACCTTGGAGATGAGAAACTCCATGATCGGGTCCAGGTCGCAAAAGGAGCAGTTAACTGGCCGGAAGGTGTCAGGGTAATTTACGGTGCGACTGTTGAAGCTCTTGCTGAGATGCAGATTTTCGGTGCCGATGGGTATGACCCGGACTGGTGTTGGGACAGCCCCTGTTATGATGCAACTGTTATGACAGAGCGGGAGTCAGATTACTTCCTCCGTGCCTTCTGGAGAGATTGTCTTGGCAGGGAAGAGCCAGGTGGTTTGCGAGAAGAATTTGAGCAGATTGCCAAACAGGCAGCATTGATTCCGGCGGGTTATTTTCTGCACCGTGATTTTCAGTCGCGTAATATAATGGTGCATGAAAACAAACCCTGTATCATCGATTTCCAGGGTGGTCGTATGGGGCCTCTTGCCTACGATCTTGCTTCTCTGCTCATAGATCCCTATGTTGCCTTACCGTTTGATTTTCAGGAGGAGTTGCTGGATATCTATCTGGACAGGATGGAAAATCTTATTGCAGTCAATCGAAAAGCATTTGTCAGGGAGTACCTTCTCCTGGCTATGCAGAGGAATTTGCAGATAGTGGGCGCGTTTTCCTATCTCAGCAGGCAGCGCCACAAGGTGTTTTTTGAGCAGTTTATACAGCCTGCTCTCACTTCTTTAAACAGCCTTGCAGAATGTGAATTGTTTGCCGGAATGAAGGTGTTGAAAAAGACTGTTCAGACAGCGGTCAGGTTACTGCCGGAGTCTGGCAGAAAGTGAACAGGTGAGTCTATGTGGTACACCCAGCAGGATTCGAACCTGCGACACCCAGGTTCGAAGCCTGGTGCTCTATCCAGCTGAGCTATGGGTGCACTTTTATAGATGGCGGAGATGATAACAAAAATATCCTGCTCCAAAATAATCTACTCCCCAATTCTTGTCAATCCTGTCGGGGAAGATTTCTGTTTATCCTCCACAGGTGATCCTGATTGTTTCTGCCTTCTCGCTGATCCCTTTTTTCAAAACTTCATGGTTGTAGGCAGCGATCACATCGCGGCGTTTCAGCATTCCCACCACCCATTTGTTCTCAAGATCTTCAACCACAGGGATCTCTTCAATCCCTTTTACATCAAAGAGCTGCATGGCAGTGTACAGCGAATCGTCAGGCGTCAGCATGATTACATCCCGGGAACAGATGCCACCCACCAGGTAGCAGACCCGTTCTTCTTCCGCCCGGTGCAGAATGTTTTTTACGTCCTGCATGGAAATAATACCGGTCATTCTGCCTGAATCGTCAACCACAGGAAAGTAAAAACTGTCTTTTGCCATTCTGAATATTTCAAGAAGGTGATTGATGTTTGCCCGTTCCGAAATGAAATCGACATCTTCAGTTATGGCTTTACCCACCCGGATGGACTTCATTATTGCCGCTTCTCGTCCTTCGTGAATATCAATACCTTCCCTAGTGAAATCAACGGTGTCAATGGAATCATGATTGAATTTTTTGGCAACCATAACCCCGATGATAGAGGTGAGCATGATGGGAATAATAATAAGGTAATTCCCGGTCATCTCAAAGAGAAGGAAGATAGCAGTCATGGGTGCATGGGTTGATGCGGCAAGAAATGCTCCGATACCAACAGTTGCGTATGCACCCGGATCTGCGGTGAATGATGGGAAAACCAGATTGGCAACATGGCCAAAACAACCGCCGATCATGGCCCCGATAAACAATGCTGGAGCAAAAACACCACCAGCCCCTCCAGAGCCCAGGGTAATGGCAGTTGCGATGATTTTTAGAAAAATGAGGACAAAGAGAATGGAGATGGCGCCATCACCATTCAGCACAGTTTCGATAAATCCATATCCATCACCCATGACTTGCGGGTAAGCTATGGCAATGCAGCCTATGAGAAAGGCACCGGTAATGGGTTTCAGTTGCGGGTGGATCGGTAATGTTTCGTATTTGTCACGAACCCAGTAAAAAACACGGATATGAAATACTGCAATCAGCCCGATTATGAGTGCCATGAGACTGTAAAGCGGGATCTCAACAAAGGGGTTGATCATAAAATAATCGGGAATGGGGAAGGCCGGGTTTTCACCGTAATAGGCGCGGGTGACAACGGTGGAGATCGCAGACGCGATAACCAGTGCTGCAAAGGATGATATTTCGAAGGTTCCGAGAAGGACTATTTCCGAGGCAAAGAAGATACCGGCAATGGGGGCATTGAACATTCCTGCAATACCGCCTGCAGCCCCTGCTGCAATATAGACTTTCATCCTGCTGCCGGAAACCCTGAAGAACTGGCCCACTTGGGATCCTGCTGCACCGCCAATGGCGGCAATGGGGCCTTCAACTCCAGCAGAATTTCCTGTACCGATGGTGAGTGCAGTGGTGATGATTTTAAGGGCAATGGTTCTTGCCTTAATGTAGCCGCCTTCTAAGTTTACCTTGCGTAGAAATTTCGTAAAGCCGTAACCGTTAACCTCTCCGGGAAAGAGCAGTGACAACGGGATGAGAAGAATCATGCCGCTGATTGGGATGAGAGGCAGCAGCAACAGATTCCAGCCGCCCTGTTCAATGCCCAGCAGTCCTTTTCCGCCTTCCAGGAAAATGGTGTCGACCCAGTGTACAACGGTGCGAAAAATAATATTGCACACACCTGCCAGAAGGCCAATGACAGTGGCAATAATCATCATGCCGGTGTTTTCTCCTGGCATGAATTTGCGGAGGTGAATTTTCATTGTTTTTCTGGTACCTTACAGCCGACACTTGCAGCCTGTTTAAGAAAGAAATCATCCGTCATCCCGGCAATATAATCGCATACCATTGCCGCAGGGGCATGTGAGGCAAGATAGCTTGCATCCATGTCTGTCATCAGGTCGACAGGCTTTGTTGCTTCTCCTTTTACCAGCAGTGAGAGATAGTGCTCAAAAAGGGTCTCGTAACAGTTCCTGACAAGGGGAAGATTGCTTTTTGTTTTGGGGTGGAGATAGATGTTTTTGTAATTAAAGGTCTTTAACTCCTGAAGGTGGTCTGCCACTTTCGATGAAAAGCCAATGTGGCCTGTTCCTTCGGTACTGTTTTGTGGAATGTAACTGTTACTGATAAGGTCAGTGACCAGGGTGTAAACAATTTCTCCATTGGTGCTGCCAAGCTGTGACCTGCATGTTACGGGAATATCGTCACGTTTTATGAGGGAAAGTAAAATGGCATCCTCAATGTCTCTCCCAATGTAAGCGACAGTGTCAGCCATGCGGACGACACAGCCTTCGAGGGTCATGGGAGCAAGTTTGTATTCGGGGTTCTGTTTTTTCTTTTCCAGTTCAGCATCAAACCCATTGAAATCCCTGGCAGGGCAGGGGACTATTTGGTTTGCATGGATTTCCCCGTCGTGACAGAGGATACCATCCAGGGTCTGCAATGATAAATTCCAGCCACGTCCCTTCCGTTCAAGGTGGTCAAGAAAGCGTACGGACTGAATATTGTGCTGAAAAGGAGGCAGGCCGTGCCTTACACAGAGGTCTGCCAGAAAACTTTCTCCGTCATGGCCAAATGGCGCATGGCCGATATCATGGCCAAGTGCAATGGCTTCAATGAGATCTTCGTTAAGTCCTAGAAAACGTCCTACTGTACGGGCAATTCTCGATACCAATTGTACATGAAGTACTCGGTGGGTGATATGGTCGTTTGAAACCAGGCAAAACACCTGGGTCTTGTCAATATATCTGGTGTAGGCCCGGGAATGTATGATTCGGTCTGCGTCAAGACTGAAGGCCTGGCGATATCCTATGCGAGACTCTACTTTTCGGCGTAAGACGTCTGTTGAACGAGTTGCAGCCCAGGATAGTCGTGTATCCTCAAGCCTGTTGAGGGTGTCGAGGGTCGGGAGAAGGCTGTTGTGTGCTGGAGCTGCCTGCGTCATATCCTGTAAGGGGGGAGGCCAGTGGTATCCTCAAAAAAAATCACGAAACCGTCACGGAATCAGGATGTCTTTTGAAGATCCATCAAATAGTGGTGGACAGAAAAAACCTTTCTGTCAGCTTAGTAAAGACCAAAGGGAGATACTATACCAGACTGAATAGAAAAAGCACGTTTTGCTCTCGGGTACCTGCTAAAAATGGTTTTTTTCCCTTGAGAGTGTGGTAGAATCCTGCCAGTTGTTTTTTTATTGATGAAGAACTTAACCAGAGAGATCTGCAGTGAAGATATCCATAGAATATTGTACAAAATGAAATTATAAACCCCGTGCTTCCAGTCTGGAAGAGGAGCTTAAAAAAGAATTTGATGCTGAAGTTGAACTCATAGCATCTGCTGGTGGTGTATATGAGGTTGTGGTCGATGGAAAAAATATCTTTTCCAAGAAGTCCATTGGTCGTTTCCCTGAAGATGGTGAGATTGTAACACGTATTCGGGGATGAGAGGTGCTACGGCTCGTCTGATTGCTCTTTAGTGCCCTGGGTATTACAGGAAGAGATACACTCGCTGCAGTTGTTTCGCGGCTTGCCGTGTTTGTAGTAATCGGCAAATCCTTGGAGTAGATCGCCCCCTCCCCGGGGACATGCTTGCAGAAAGTCAATGAAGGATATCATCCTGGCGATAATTTCCGGCGGTGCTGCATGTTCTACCCTGCAGGCACTTTCCTCTGCTGTTTTAGTGTCAATTGCCAGGACTTCAATAAAAAATCGTTTTAGGGCGTCATGGCGAAAGATCACATCTTCTGCTGTTTGTCTGCCAAGTTGTGTCAGAGTGATTGGTTCGTAAGGGGCGTAGTGGATCAGTTCCTTTTTGGATAAGGCACGCAGGGCCTCGGTTACAGATGCTCTGCTTACACTGAGACGGGTTGCAATATCTTTACTTCTCGCCACCTGATTTATAGAAATAATGTGGTAGATAGCTTCGATGTAGTCTTCCAAGCTTGCTGTGAGGGGAACCGTTTGAGTGGGCATATTATCTTTTATCTGTCTCTGAGATGAAAAGGATGATGTGGCCAGACAGCAGGGGGGAGTTCCGGCAGTCTTTCTGGTAAGGTACCCTTGTTTGGTAACATCGTCAAGTTTGACAAGTATCTGAAATGCAGCAACGAAGCCGGGGAAGGTGTTTATGACGCCGTAAGGTGTGATAGCTGGTGAAACAACAACGGGTGACTGTAGTTATGCTCTGTGAATTAAAAATAGATAATCTGGCACTGATAGAGAGCCTGCATCTTGATCTCTGTGAAAACGGGGCCAGCGGACTGGTGGTGATGACTGGTGAAACTGGTGCTGGAAAATCCATCATGCTCAGGGCGATTCATCTCCTTACAGGTGGGCGTGCCTCAACCGATTGGATTCGCAGCGGTGCTGACCAGTGTACGGTTGAGGCCCTGTTTGAGGTTTCGTTAGAGAATAGACAATTGCAGGAGCTATTTCAGAAACAGGGATTGGATGTGGACGAAACCCTCGTTATGAAACGGGTCGTGACTGGTAAGGGCAGAAGTCGTATGTACATTAACGGCTCTCCTGCCACGGCAAAGATGGCCTCAGAACTTGCCGTCAATCTTCTCAATGTTGCCAGTCAACATGATCATCAGCAGTTATTGCAGCCCTGGTTTCATCTGGATTTTCTTGATACCATGGGGGAAACTTGGTCCGACAGAAAACGTTTTGACCAGCTTTTTGTTGCGTGGCAGGAAAAAAAAGAAATTCTTGATGCCCTCCAGAAACAAGAGCAGGAAAAGGAACAACGTAGAGATTTCCTGAAGTATCAGGTGCAGGAGATCCACGATCTTGAACCGGTTCCTGGGGAAGATGAAGCACTTGTTGAAGAGAAAAAGCGCCTCAAAAGTGCAGAGGCGCTCATTAAAATCAGCCGTAAATCCCACAAACTCATGGAATACTCTCTGCTTGATGGTCTGATCCAGATTCGCATGGATATGAATCAGGCTGCTGAAATGGACAGCAATGCTGAAGAACTTGCAGCTGAACTTTCGGAATTCAGTTACCTGGCAGAAGATTTGGTGGTGAAGCTTCGTGGATACCGGGACACCTTGAACAACGATCCCCATCGCCTTGACGTGGTCAGTGAGCGTTTAAATGAATTGCAGGGGTTGAAAAGAAAATATGGGAACAGTCTTGGGGCTGTACTTGAATTTGCAGCTGAGGCAGAAAATGAACTGCAGCAGATAGAAAATCTTGACAAGGCAGTTGTTGAGTGTGAAGAAGATGTCGCAAATCTTGAGAAGGAACTTTGCGGGATGGCGGCTGAGCTGAGTAAGAAGAGAAAAAATACTGCTGCGACCCTTGAAAAAGCAATGGCGGGGGAACTCGCGTCTCTGGCTTTTAATCAATCCGGTCTTGAAGTGCATTTTCAGGAACATGACGCCACTGCGACTGAGCTGCGACAGGGAGGCTGGGACAGGGTGGAATTCTTTTTTTCTGCCAATCCGGGTGAGCCACCGCGTCCTCTAGTGAAGGTGGCATCAGGGGGTGAGTTATCCCGTCTTATGCTTGCCTTTAAATGTCTGCTTGCCAGGAAAGATATGGTTGAGACCGTGATCTTTGATGAAGTTGATGCAGGGATTGGTGGTGAGGCGGCAGAGGCTGTGGCCAGGAAAATCCAGGAACTCTCTGGCCATCATCAGGTGTTTTGTATAACCCATCTGCCCCAGATTGCCGCCCGTGGCAACAGTCATTTCCTGGTTGAAAAAGGAGTTGCAGATGGAAGGACTCAGTCCGGAATTCATCTGCTTGCTGAAGACGATCAGCGCGTGTCGGAAATCAGCAGGATGCTGGCGGGTGAATCTGTTACGGATCAAACCAGGGCGTGGGCTGAGAAACTTTTGGAAAATGGTAGGAAAGCAGCATGAAGAAGATAACAGCACTTGCCCTCTATTCGGGTGGATTGGATTCCATGCTTGCCGCCAAATTGGTCGCATCCCTGGGTGTTCGTGTTCTGGCAGTCAAATTTGTGACCCCCTTTTTTGATTATGGATTGCTTGAAGATCCTGAGAAGTACAAACAGGATGTGAAAGAGAAGTATGGTATTGAGGTTCTTGTTGAAGATCTCAGTAATAACTATCTGGACCTTCTTCATCATCCATCCCACGGTTTTGGTAAGAATTTTAATCCCTGCATTGACTGTAAGATCCTGATGTTCAGTCGGGCCAAGGCGATGCTGGCAGAGTACGACGCCTCTTTTCTGGTCACTGGTGAGGTGATCGGGCAGCGCCCCATGTCACAACGTCGAGATACCCTGCGGGTTATTGAACGCGATTCTGACAATGATGGCCTGTTGCTGCGCCCTCTTTCCGCAAAATTGATGAACCCCACCAAGGCAGAAATTGAGGGGTGGGTTGACAGGGATAAACTTCTTGATTTCAGTGGGCGCGGGAGATCCAGACAGATAAAGATGGCCCATGAATATGGTATCACAGACTTTCCCACACCAGCTGGGGGGTGCACTCTGGCAGATCCCATTTTAAGTACCAGGATAGCAAAAATATACGCCGATGACTTTGTGATTAAGGCCGATGAAATAACCGTCACCGATATTCGCTTTCTGCTGGTAGGCCGGCAGTTTCTTCTTCCTGGCGGTTACTGGGTTATCCTGGGACGTAACGAGAAGGAAAATATGAAAATTGAAGAGTTGGCAGAGGAAAACGATATTCTCTTTCATATGCCTGACAGGCCGGGACCCACTGCCCTGTTACGTAACGCGAAGTCGATGTTGGCTTCCGGAGACAAAACGGATGCAATTTTACAAGGGACTGCCGATCTCGTGGTTCGCTATGGGAAAAAAGTAAAGGATGATTCCGGTGAAGGGGTAAATATCACTGAAATGGACGGTGAGCATACAGTGCTGGGGAAGAGACTGTCGGAACAACTCTGCCAGGAGTGGATGATAAAGTCTTAAAAAAGGCTTACTTGCACTCCTCATATATATCTGGTAAACGTCATTTGCCGGGATGCTGCAATGGTACCCGATAGAATATGAATATATATTTTACTCTGCAGAAAAAGGAAATTAACCATGAAGAGAGCTTTTATTACAGGGGTTACAGGACAGGATGGAGCCTATCTTGCAGAGTTTCTGCTCGAAAAAGGATATGAAGTACATGGCCTGAAGAGGCGTGCCTCCTCCTTTAATACAGATCGTGTGGATCACCTGTATCAAGATCCCCATGAAAAAGACATTCGCTTTAAACTGCACTATGGTGACCTCACTGATTCCACCAACTTGATTCGGATCATCCAGGAGATTCAGCCCCACGAGATTTACAATCTTGCGGCCCAGAGTCACGTGGCGGTCTCTTTCGAAACTCCCGAATATACCGCAAACTCTGATGCTCTTGGTACTCTGCGTCTGCTCGAAGCCATCCGGATACTTGGACTGGAGAAGAAGACCAAATTTTACCAGGCCTCCACCTCAGAACTCTTTGGCCAGGTACAGGAAACACCACAGACAGAGAAAACTCCTTTTTATCCTCGTTCACCCTATGCCTGCGCCAAGCTGTATTCATATTGGATTTGTGTCAATTACCGGGAAGCATACGACATGTACACCTGTAACGGGATACTGTTCAACCATGAGTCTCCCGTGAGGGGTGAGACCTTTGTCACTCGTAAAATCACCCGCGCCCTGGCCCGGATCAAGCTAGGCCTTCAGGAAGATATGTATCTGGGCAATCTTAGTGCCAAACGGGATTGGGGACATGCCAGAGACTATGTGAAGATGCAGTGGATGATGTTGCAGCAGGAGATACCGGAAGATTTTGTTATCGCCACCGGTGTCCAGCATTCAGTCCGGGAATTTGTCAACATTGCAGCATCTGAGATGGGAATGGAGATGGAATGGCAGGGAGAAGGGCTTGATGAAATTGGTATAGAGAAAAAGACCGGGAAAACCATAGTGAGGGTGGATAAACGTTATTTCCGTCCCACTGAGGTTGAAACACTGCTTGGAGACCCCTCCAACGCAAAGGAAAAACTCGGCTGGATACCGGAGATAAGCTTCGAGGAACTGGTACGGGAAATGGTTGTGGCGGATCTCAAGTTAGCCGAACGGGATCAGATTGTGAGCCAGAAAGGATATCGAGCCTATAACTACTTTGAATAAGGTTTCTCATGGACACAAACTCTAAGATTTATGTTGCAGGGCACCGTGGACTAGTGGGGGATGCCATTTGCCGCAGTCTCAATAAAGCTGGATTTGTCAATATCCTGAAACGAACCCACGCGGAGTTGGATCTGTGTAATCAGGCAGCCGTACATGAGTTTTTTGCAGATGAAAAGCCTGATTATGTGTTTTTGTCTGCAGCGAAGGTGGGTGGGATCTACGCAAATGATACCTGTCCTGCTGATTTTATTCGGGACAACATTCTGATCCAGACAAATATTATTGATGCAGCTTTCAAAAATCAGGCAAAGAAGCTTCTTTTCCTTGGCTCATCATGTATTTACCCACGGCTTTGTCCCCAGCCGATGAAAGAAGAGTATCTGCTCACCGGTCCCCTTGAGCCAACCAATGAGTGGTACGCCATTGCCAAGATTGCCGGAATTAAGATGTGCCAGGCGTATCGGAAGCAGTATGGTTTTGATGCAATAAGCCTTATGCCCACCAATCTTTATGGTCCAGGTGATAACTTTGATCTGAAAAACTCCCATGTTCTGCCGGCGCTGATGCTCAAATGCCATAATGCAAAAATAAACAGCGATGCCAATATGACAGTCTGGGGCACCGGTAAGGTCCTGCGGGAATTCCTCCATGTGGACGATCTGGCAGATGCATCTGTTTTTCTCATGGAAGAGTACAGTGAGTCTGAGACCGTAAATGTTGGCACAGGTGTCGAGGTTTCTATTGGGAATCTTGCCCGTACAGTGGTGGATGTTGTGGGCTTTAAAGGGGATCTTGTTTTTGACACTGAGATGCCCGATGGTACGCCTCGTAAACTTCTGGATAGCAGCAAACTGCACTCTTTGGGCTGGCAGCCGCATATTCCCCTGAAACAGGGAATCCGTGAAACCTATCAATGGTTTCTGGACAACCAGGGAAAAATCAGGTCATAATTTTTAAAGTGTAGTAAAACAGTGGCAGTGGCAGTGGCAGTGGCTAGTTTTCCTCCACTCTTGACAATCTCGTAAAAAGGTCAATTGATAGATGGCTAAGAAAAAAATTTCAGATGCGAGGCGCATATTTTTTGTTTGATTTCGGCGTACCAGGGTACGTTGTAATTGAACAAAAAATATAGCAACGAAGCAGGTGAAGAGTTTTTACGACGCCTTCATTCTTAATACGTAAGCATGGTGCAAAATGAGTAATACCTCGTCAAATATTGCTGTTGTCGGTTCGGGATACTGGGGGAAAAACCTGGTACGGAATTTTAACACCTTGAATGCCCTTCACTCTATTTGTGATACCAACCAGGTGACACTTGCAAATTTTAAGGAGCAGTATCCTGAAGTAAATATAGTTTCTACCTACAGTGATGTGCTGACCAATTCCGAAATTCATGGTGTAGCAATTGCAACTCCTGCCGAGACCCATGCAACTCTGGCCCGTGAAGCGTTGCTGGCCGGTAAGGATGTTTACATCGAGAAGCCCCTCTGTCTATCAGAAAAAGAGGGGGCAGAGCTGAATGCTCTTGCAAAGAAACAGAACTGTGTGCTGATGGTTGGTCATCTACTCTGGTACCATCCGGTGGTGTTAAAACTCAAAGATCTGGTTGATTCCGGTGAGCTGGGACGAATCCAATATATCTATTCCAACCGGCTTAATCTTGGGAAGCTTCGTCGGGAGGAGAATGTCCTCTGGTCATTTGCACCCCACGATATTTCAGTTATTTTAGGACTTACCTGTGAAATGCCGGAAACCATACGTGCCCAGGGTGGCAATTATCTGCACCAGCAGATTGCAGATACCACCATGACCCTGATGAATTTTTCCAGTGGTATTAAGGCCCACATCTTTGTCTCCTGGCTCCATCCCTTTAAAGAGCAGAAACTGGTGGTGGTTGGTGAAAAACAGATGGCGGTCTTTGATGATGTGGCCTCCTGGGAGGATAAACTGCTGCTTTACCCGCACTCCATCGAGTGGACAGATAATATTCCGGTTGCAAATAAGGCTGAGGCTGTGCGGATTGAGGTTGAACAGGATGAACCGCTTAAGGCCGAATGCGATCACTTTCTTGGCTGTATAAGGGATCGTTCCACGCCGCGCACAGATGGCGAGGAAGGGCTGCGGGTTCTTCAGGTTCTGAACCGCTGTCAGGAATCCCTTGAAAAAGAGCAGAAGGTGCAGGTAGCAGGGGGGGGGGATAGCTCCTTTTTTCAACATGAAAGCGCAGTTATCGACTCCGGCGTTAAAGTTGGCGCAGACTCAAAGATCTGGCACTTCAGTCATATCCTGAGAGGCTGCCGCATCGGTCAGGGATGTAATATCGGTCAGAATGTAGTTATCGGTCCCAATGTGACTGTGGGCGATAAATGCAAAATCCAGAATAACGTTTCTGTTTATGAAGGTGTCTCCCTGGAGGAGGATGTTTTTTGCGGGCCGAGCATGGTGTTTACCAATGTTATGAATCCTAGGGCTGCAATTTCCAGAAGGGATGAATTTTGTGAAACTGTGGTTCGCAAAGGGGTAACCTTTGGAGCTAATTGTACCATTGTAGGTGGTGTAGAGATTGGCACTTACGCTTTTATTGGCGCTGGAGCAGTGGTTACAGGCGATGTTCCTCCCTATGGTCTGATGGTGGGCAATCCAGCGCGCCAAATTGGCTGGATGAGTAAATATGGCAAAAAAATGGACCTGCCGCTTACCGGTGATGGGGAATATTGTTGTCCCTTTTCCGGTGACGAGTATATTTTATCCGATGGTGTTGTAGTTGCCAGAGGATAGAAGAGCTAATTTTGGACGCTGAAAACAGATTTTGTGATGTTGCCTTCAGGTAAAATAAAATAAATATACATGGTCATGGCCTGAATGGGTGAGCTCAGTCATTTTTTTAAATCAATTTTAGTGCAGCGTCGTCTTGTTCTTTCAATGGCCAGGAGGGAGGTGAAGTCTCAGTATGTGGGGGCCTCTCTCGGGTTGATCTGGACATTTATCCACCCCCTGGTACTGATTTTTATTTTCTGGGTGGTGTTCAGTGTGGGATTTAAGGCAAGGCCTGCCACTAATGTTCCTTTTGTGGTATGGCTCACGGCTGCAATGACCTGTTGGTTTGCTTTTTCTGATATGATCTCAGGAAGTACCGGTATCGTAGTCAGTCATGCCAACTTAATTAAAAAAACAGTCTTCCCTTCTCAGATACTCCCTGTGGTAAAGGTGACCTCGTCCCTTGTGGCCCACGGTATTTTTATTCTGATATTGTTTGGTCTTCTGATACTTCAGGGGATGCCATTCAGTCTTTTTTATTTCCAGGCTGGTTATTATCTTTTCTGTATGCTGATTCTAGTCCTAGGCCTTGCATGGCTTTTATCCGCTCTCAATGTTTTTGTCCGGGATATAGGGCAGGCAGTGGGACTGGCCCTGCAGGTTGGTTTCTGGGGGACACCAATTTTCTGGGATATTACGATGATGCCGGAAAGAGTGCAGATGCTGCTTAAGTTGAATCCCATGTTCTATATTGTACAGGGTTACCGCGATTCTTTCCTGAATTTCATACCTTTTTGGCACCATCCCGCTTTGACCCTCTATTTCTGGGGTGTGGCTCTCTCATGTTTTGTAGGTGGGGCACTGGTATTTAACAAACTGCAGCCGCAGTTTTCTGATGTTTTGTAATCGTATGAGCAGAGAAATATCCATCGAAGCCAGTGAGCTCACCAAAACCTATTATCTATACGATACTCCAGCAGATCGTCTGAAGGAGACATTTCATCCTTTCCGCAAGATTTATCACAGGTCCTTTGATGCCATAAAAGGGGTAAGTTTTACCATCCACAAAGGTGAATCCTTTGGTATTATCGGTCGAAATGGAAGTGGAAAATCAACGCTTCTGCAGCTGATTTGTGGAATCCTTCAGCCTACTCAGGGTACCGTTGCTGTTCATGGCCGGGTGGCAGCCCTGCTTGAACTCGGAGCCGGGTTTAACCCTGAGTTTTCAGGACGTGAAAATGTCTACCTGAATGGTGCTATTCTGGGATTCTCCAGAAAGGAAATTGACGAACTCTACGATGATATTGTCAGTTTCGCTGATATTGGAGATTTCGTGGAGCAACCTGTTAAAACCTATTCCAGCGGTATGTATGTACGTCTTGCTTTTGCGGTGCAGGCTTGTGTGGAGCCTGAAATACTGGTGGTCGATGAGGCATTGAGTGTTGGAGATGTCTTTTTCCAACAGAAGTGTCTTGGGAGAATGCGTGAGTTGAGGGAAAATGGCACTACTCTGATATTTGTGTCTCATGATATGGGAATAGTGCGAGAGCTCTGTGAAAGCTCTGTCTATCTCCAAAAAGGTCAGCTGATGTATTGCGGTCCTAGCTACAAAGCGGTGCAGCGCTATTACAATGAAGACCATCGGCAGGATTCCCCCGAGGATGAAGGTGGCACTGGAGGTGTACCGGAAATTGCTTTCACCGGTACCGAAATCTGGCGACAGAATCCCACAGAAAAGCCGGTTAATGCCGATGCTGAAATTCTTTCGGTCACCATGGCGGATAAGGATGGTTTTCCATCTATGAAAGCAATAATTGGTGAGACGGTTGAATTTAAAATGTATTACCGGGTAAATAACAGCTCACCACTGCATGCTTCGGTATCACTGAGAAATAGGTTTGATAACCTGATTAGTTGTTACGGAACCTATTTAAATGATTTGGATCCCCAGACATTGCCCGCTGGAAGCGTGGGGGGGGTTGCTTTTCAGATACGCTGTGACATTGAGGCAGGTTCCTATACTATTCACTTCAGTCTCTCTTCTCCGAGTCATCTTCCCAACCGGGGAACAACTGTGGATGAAACCCCCTGGCTTGGGCCGCTCACTGTTGAATGGGATTATGAGAATAAAAAAGCACCGTTTCTTGGAATGTTTGCACTGCCTGTGTCCTGTTCATTTGAAGAGAACCAGGAAACGTGACACCTGCAAAACCTGTATGGACTTGATGAGATAATAAATAATATGGACAGTGCCATTCGTGCCTTTAAGTTGAATCTGGAAAAACTGGACTGGGTGCCGGGAATTTCCTACCTGCGGTCTAAGGCATTTCTGACCCCGCGGCTTGGAAAACTCCATCTGTATCCCGCTCGTCCCCTCGTTATCCCTGATTGCTATCGGAAAACGACGGAAACACATGACGATAGTCTTTCGGTCGCTCTTGTTACACCTTCCTACAACAGTGGACCTTACCTGGAAGAAACAATACAGAGTGTCCTGCAACAGGGGTACCCTAAACTCCAATATGCTATTCAGGATGGCGGCTCCAGCGATGAGACTGTTTCTGTCCTGGAGCAATATACCGATAGCTTGCATGACTGGGAGTCTAACCCGGATAAAGGGCAGTCCCATGCCATTAATCTTGGCTTTTCGAAGGTTCATGGCGATATCATGGCATGGCTCAATGCAGATGATTTGCTGCTGCCTGGAACTTTGGACTATATTAATAATTTCTTTCTGGAAAACCCGGATGTTGATGTAGTCTATGGACATCGGGTGTTGATTGATCCTGACAACAATGAAATCGGTCGTTGGATACTTCCACCCCATTGTCAGCACACTATCACCTGGCATGATTTCATTCCGCAGGAGACTCTTTTCTGGCGTAGAAGTATCTGGGAAAAAGCCGGGGGACGTATTGCGGATGAAATGCAATTTGCCATGGACTGGGAATTTATCCTTCGTTTAAGAAGTGTTGGAGCGCGATTTGTACGTCTACCGCGTTTTACGGGTGCCTTCCGTGTTCATCCTGACATGAAAAGTATCAAAGACGTGGATACTGTGGGGACCCGGGAAATGGATAGTCTTCGGAAACGCTACCGAGATCCTGCCATTGATGATGCCCAACTTGAGCATCACATTAGGTCCTATCTGCGCTGTCACCTGCTTCTTGACCGTTTGTACAGGTGTGGTTTTCTCAGGTATTAGTTTTTTACTCCCTAAAAACTGTAATAAAAAAAAACAAGAACCCGTGAATTTTTTTGAAAGCAGGAATTTGGAATTATCACCAAGACACTTATTCTGCGAATCTAAAAAGTTTTCCGACTTGTCGGGTTAGGTAATATGAAATCATTGCTGCATAAGATTGATGCCACTCCAGGGAAAGTTGCTGCACTGTTGTTTCTGACAGGGCTTCTTTTTTGGTTGTTTGTGCTGCCCTTCTTTCAGAAGGCACAGTTGCAGATTGTGATTGAGATGGAACAGTATGACCATGTGCAGGTTTTCTGGACCTCTCACCCATTTACCGGCAGTTCCAGCTTTAGTGAGAAAAATTCATCTGTGCAGCGTCTGAGGGGTGGCAGATCGGAGGTGACATTTGAGATTCCCGGGTTGAAGGTTCTCAATTTTCTGCGTATTGATCCCTCCACCAGGGAGACATCTTTTGTTATTCATTCCATTCGCATCACTCAACCTGGTTTTACTCCGTTTGTTATAGATTCAAAAGAGGATGTTAGTAAATTTTTGAGTCTCAAAGGGGTTGAATTTCTTGACCGGGAAGGGGATGGAACCGCTTTTCAATCTTTGGGGAAAGACCCGCAAATAGCACTACAGGTTGATTCTGACTTCAGCTATTTACAGTATGTTCAGGATCAGAAATTCCGTTATCAGGTATCTTTGTTGAGCCGAATAGATCTACTTGGGATGGACTGGAGCGGATTTTTCTTTCTGGGATTGGATCTGCTACTTCTACTCAGTATCAGTGCCACAGTTCTTGTGTCATTGAGGTTAAATACAAAGGGAGCTGGGGAACTGTGTGTACTGCTCGGGATCACAGGGATTTCAGTGGTTATTTTCTCTGTGCTGTTGTGCGGAATGGTGTTTCTGCTCAGTTGGAGCAGTCTTCTTTTATGTCATGCTGCTATCTGGTTGTTCCTCCATGGTATAGCAGCAAAGTGGAATGTGAAGAATATTTTCCGCCTGGCTGGTGACAGTATCCGACAAAGTTTCGGGAGCATTTATTGTTCACTTTTGAGCATCCTGTTCCCTGTTGAAAGAAAGGCTGTAAGCTATCTGAACGCAATCCTGCTGGCTGGGATTGTTTTTGTGTTGCTCTATTCTCTCGTTCCTGCGGCATTGACTCTGCCACTTAATTTTGATTCCAATGACTATCGGCTGTCACGGGTTGGTTACTGGCTGCAGCAGGCCAATATATACCAGTTCAACACCAATGATATTCGACAAAGCATAATGCCACCAAATTGTGACCTGGCAATGTTATGGATAACCTCTTTTTTTAAAAAGGGCTATCCGTTGGTTCATGTCATTTCCTTTTATGGCGGCCTGCTGGTTTGTTTTTCGATTTATGCAATTTCCAGAAGATTACAATTCCCGCGACATTTCGCATTTATTGCTGTTTTGATCTGGTTGGGTATCCCCAACAGTGCCAGTCAGATGCTTACCTCACAGACGGATCTTTTTACAACGGGTTGTCTGATGGCCGGGTTGTACTGTTTTTATCAGGCGATAAGGCATGGTAACTATAGTTACTATCTGTATGCCGGTATCGGGATTGGGCTTGCTGTTGGCGCCAAGAGTACGGTTTTTTTATGGGGACCAGGATTGGTTTTTCTCTGCCTTGCCATTGTCGCAGGGAGTCTCAAAGGGATGCAATGGAATGTTCTTGGAAAAGGGCTTGTCTTTTTAACTATGGCAGCCGTTTTGTCGGGAGGGTTTATCTATGGACAGAACTATTTCCATTATAAAAACTTTTTAGGGCCAACCAAAGTTGTGGCCTCAATCAGTGACCAACGTGATCCGGTGGTGAAAAAGGCTGGAGTTCGCTCCAAGATGAGTAAGATGGATTTCGTCACATTGCGTGCCAAGGCATATCTCTGGCAGATATTTGAACCAAATTCCAACCTGGCGATCATCAAAACATTCACCAACGCGGGGTTTGTGTCTATTGAAAAAGATATTTACCATACCAACAAAACTCTCAAATCCTCCTTTGTGTCGATGTTCAAGGCTGCGGCTTCCTGGTTGAGGGCCAGCAATAGGATTAGCGAGGATTATGCCTCTTTTGGTGTCGTTCCCTTTGTGTTACTGCTCCTGGGTGGTTTTATTGCTGTTGGAAAAACTCTATTTTTCCGGGATTCCAGGTCCATTGCTGTGACTGTTTTATTTGTTTCGGTGGCTCTCTATGGTCTGTTTTTTTGCTGGGTGGTGGGGTGGACTGTCCACCGGTATCGGTATGCCGTTCTGGTAACGCCTTTTATTGCAGTCACAGGAATGTATTTTTTGTATCAGCTGACAATATTTTCAAACCGTTTTATCAAAGCAGCGGCAATTGCTGTTGTTAGTTCTGTCATGATTTACCAGGTTGCCATGGCAGTAAATGTGGCAGCTAACAGCCGGGCACACGGTTGGTTTGCTTTGCGATTTCCCGAAAAGGTCTACAGTTATATTTTTTACTGGCGTGACGCTAAACATCTCACAGATTCGCTGCCTGAAAATATTAATCGCCTGGGACTGGTGCTCGCCAAGGGATCCTGGAAGTCCATGTTTTACAGAACAGGTCGGGATATGAACTCATTTAGTATCCCCGTTGAAGGAACCATTGATGTTACATACGATTTTCTTACTGAAAATCGATATGATGCGCTGATAACTAAAAAACTTTCCTCAATAAGTGTTGAAGATCATTTTAATTTGATACCTTCGTTAATAAATACTTACCAGGCACTGATTCCTGCAGAGAGTGTGGAAAAACGGGTATCATGGATCGTGCCGAACGGATATTGGAGTGACGGCTGGGTTAAGCTGCGAGGGGAAGTTCGGATAGGAAACTGGAAATCGGAGTTCTTGTCTCTGGACATTTGCAATCCAGCGCCCGTTGCTGAAACTATTATTCTGAAATCTTCTGTTAAAGAAAGTAAAATTGAACTTCAGGCAAATAGCGAGTGTCAAAAAATCGATATTCCTGTTAATGATAATGACTTTATCAGTTGGCGGATAAAGCCCGGTTATCACCCATGGAAGGATGCGGATTCACGAGAAGTCCGTTCGTTGGGTGTGGTTATGAAATTCCCTAAACCTGAGTAAGTTCCTGGAGCCATGACAACAGAAATAGAAGAAACTCGTCGCATAAAACTTATTATTCAGATTCCCTGCTACAATGAAGAAAAGACTCTTCCTGTGGTGCTGGGTGAACTTCCCCGAGAACTTCCCGGGATTGACGTCATAGAATGGCTGGTCATAGACGATGGCAGTGAGGATGCCACTGCTGAAGTTGCCAGAAAGTACGGCGTTGATCATATTGTGGTTCATCCCCGGAACAAAGGACTGGCAACTGCATTTACGACCGGGCTCAAAGCAGCTCTGGAGCATGATGCTGATATTATAGTAAATACAGATGCTGATAATCAGTATAAAAGCAGCTGTATTCCTGATCTGATACAACCCATTCTTGACAATAAAGCAGAGTTTGTGATTGGCGCCCGCCCCATTGATAAGATCGAGAATTTTTCAAGTATCAAGAAGGTTCTTCAGAGATTGGGAAGCTGGACTGTGAGAGTGGCATCAGGCACAGATATCCCCGATGCTCCCAGCGGATTCAGGGCAATAGCACGAAGTGCTGCCTTAAAACTGAATATTTTCTCCGGCTATACCTATACCTTGGAGACAATAATTCAGGCTGGCAAAAAAGGTATCGCTATTACCTGGGTACCCATAGAAACCAATAAAGAGCTGAGACCTTCAAGGCTGCTGAGTAGCATCCCGTCCTATATTTTCCATTCAATGGTCACCATTGTGCGTATATTTATCGTGTATAGGCCATTTCGTTTTTTTGCCAGCATCGGTGTGTCCCTGAGTCTGATTGGGATCCTGCTTATGCTGAGATTCCTCTATTATTATTTTACCGGCAGCGGGGCCGGGCATGTTCAATCAGTGATTATTGCCGGGGTCTTGACAGGTATTGGTTTTCAGACAATACTGATTGCTTTTGTGGCTGACCTGATCAGCGTGAATCGGCGGCTTCTGGAGCAGATCAAGGGATCGATCCAGAAAAATAAAACCTGAATCCATGTGGAAAACCAAAGTTTGGAACACTCGTAAAAAGGTCAAAAACAGGATTGGCTTGTAAGAGCTTCTTTTTTTATACTCGCGTATTTGTTGTTTTATTTCGGCGTACTAAGGTACGTCGTAATCGAACAGAAAACGCACCAACGAAGCAGGTGAAGAGTTTTTACGACGCCATCAACCTTTATCAATTAATACCTGTCGTATCATTAAATATGAATATTCTTGTAGATCTTTATCACCCTGCCCATTTACACCTTTTCCGTAATGCCATGAAAAAACTGGAAGAACGGGGGCATACTGTAATATGGGTAACCCGTGACAAGGACATCACGGTTAAACTACTGCAGGAGTATGGAATCCCTTACAAAACACTGACAAAGGCCAGGAAGGGACTCTGGAATATGTTCTGTGAGCTTCTGGTGCATGACTATAAGGTGTGGCGCGAAGCTGTGAAAAATAAGGTTGATCTGATGGTTGGTACATCGGTGAGTATTGCCCATGCGGGTCTTTTCTGCAAGGCAAAGAGCTGGGTGTTTGAGGAAGATGATGCTAAGCAGGCAAAGCTCATGACCTATCTTTCCTATCCCTTTGCCTCAAAAATTATCACCCCTGATTTCCTTGCTCACGAAAATCATGGCAAAAAGCATGTGACGTACCCCAGTTATCATGAACTGGCCTATCTCCATCCCAATAATTTCAAGGCAGATCCCGCCATCCTTGATGAGCTTGGTTTAAAAGAAGGTGAGAAGTATTTTATTATGCGTTTTGTGTCTTTAAATGCCAGCCATGACTTTGGTGTGAAAGGTTTATCTTTCGAGGCCAAAAAGGCATTGTTGGATAAGTTGCTGCAGTACGGCAAGGTGTTTATAACCTCCGAAGCAGAACTTTCAGAGGAGTTTGAACCGTATCGTCTGCGGATGCCACCCCACAAGATGCATGATCTCCTCGCTTTCAGTTCTCTCTGCATAGGTGACAGCCAGACCATGGCTATTGAGGCTGCGGTTTTAGGGGTTCCTGCACTCCGCTGTAATACCTTTGTGGGTGAGCTGAGTCTTTTAAAAGAGCTTGATGATACCTATGGACTCACCTTTGGCTTTAAACCCGAGAATGGTGATGAACTGCTTGAAAAGATAGATCAGCTTCTTGCGGAAGAGGATTTAAAATCTCTGTGGCAGGAAAAGCGTCAACGATTTTTAGAGGATAAAATTGATATGACTGAGTGGCTTGTTGAGTTTATTGAGAGTGAAATGAGTACGAGCAAGTAGATATTGTGTATTGGTAAAACAGAAAAACACCATTTGAAAACTACTCTCGTCCTCATAACCACGCATAAAATTACCCTGATTGTATTAAAATGACTTTTGAGGAAGCTCTACCTCTCCCTTCCTCCCTATATTATGTCGAAAGAAATAAAAACGGACGGATTCAAAGAAAAAACACTATTGATAGTATCCCAGAATTACGCAACTTTTGTAAAAGATCAGGTCGAGTGTCTTGCTCCTTTTTTTCGACATATCCATGTGCTGGCTGTCACCCGTCCCATTGCAGAAATATCCAATTTCCTTCCCATCCAAAGTCTAAAACCATTCAGGAAGAAGTGTAAGATTAATCTCGAGGGATTACCGGAAAATGTGACTGTATTTAGCACACCCCTGAATTATTTTCCCCTTAAGATCTGGTATAAAAACGTCGGGGATCTTCATTTACAAGTGGCGCGCAGACTTATTGCAAAACATGATATCCACTTCGATATTATTCATTGCCATTTTGCTTACTCATCCGGCTATGTCGGAGAGAAACTAAAAGAAAAATTCTCTGTTCCTTTGATAATCACTGCACATGGTTTTGATGTGTATGATCTGCCATTTCGTGATGCATTCTGGAAAAAACGGATTAGACAGACCCTTGAGAGTGCTGACCGAATAATTACTGTGAGCAAAAAGAATAAAGCCTGTATCAGAAGACTCAAAGTAAAGACACCGGTAGACCTTATTCCCAATGGATTTCAGGAAGAGCTGTTTTATCCTATGGATAAAATGGAGGCCAGAATTGAATTAGGCCTTTCTGAACATAAAAAAATAATTGTTACTGTTGGGAATTTAATAACAATCAAAGGCCATAATTATCTTATTGACGCTCTTGTGTCACTTCTGTCTCAGGGGGAAAAGCCGCTCTGTTATATCATTGGTAGCGGAGGGTTAAAAACAAAACTGAAACAACAGATAAAAAAACTTGGACTGCAGGAAACTGTCTTTTTAGTTGGAGCATTACGGCATGATGAGATAGTGACCTGGCTTAATGCGGCGGATCTGTTTGTATTGCCTAGTCTCAATGAAGGAAATCCTACGGTTCTTTTCGAAGCGCTCGCCTGTGGTTGTCCTTTTGTCGGGGCAGATGTTGGCGGAGTATCTGAAATAATTGTTGATGATAAACTTGGGTACCTTTTTCAACCAGGAAATGTTAAGGATATGACAGAAGTTTTGGGTGGCGCCTTGGCCAGAGTGTGGGAAAGCGAAGTTATCCTTGAAAAGGCTCAAAACTATTCCTGGGGTCGTCTTGCTGAAGAGATTATAAAGTGTCACAGAAAAATTCTGTAAATTCGAGTATTGGGGAGGTTCATTGAAGATAATTACTGTGGTGGGGGCCCGTCCTCAATTTATCAAAGCTGCGGCTGTCAGTCGTGCCATCCATAGATATAATGATGCCAACAGGAGAATATTACATGAAATTATCCTTCATACCGGGCAGCATTATGATAAGAAAATGTCTGATGTCTTTTTCGAACAGCTGGATATACCAGAACCAGAGTATAACCTTGGGATAGTAGAAAAAAACCATGGTGCAATGACCGGCAAGATGCTGGAACAGCTCGAGGCTGTTTTGCTGGAGGAACGTCCGGATATGCTTCTGGTCTATGGTGATACCAATTCGACACTGGCTGGAGCCCTGGCTGCAGCAAAACTACATATTCCTGTGGCGCATGTTGAGGCGGGTTTGCGATCATATAACAGGAAGATGCCTGAAGAGATTAACAGGGTAATGACGGACCATTTGTCTGCTCCCCTGTTTTGTCCAACCCAGACTGCAGTACGTAATCTCAATAAAGAAGGGATAAGCCAACATATATACAATGTTGGAGATGTGATGTATGATGTCGCCTTGAATTACAGAGCTAAGGCGAGCGAAAAGTATGATCTGGGGCAGTGGAGCCTTGAAGAACATGGTTATGTTTTATGCACCGTACACAGGGCAGAAAACAGTGATCACAAAACACGCTTGCAATCTATTTTCAGTGCGTTAAATGAGATAGTAATAGGCATTCCTGTGGTCCTTCCTCTACACCCGAGAACCCGTAAAATGCTTGGTGTGTATGAACTTGAATATCTGCTTGAACCATTGCATATTATAGAGCCTGTTTCTTACCTTGAGATGATACGGCTTGAAATGTCCGCCAAAGCAATTATCACAGATTCTGGCGGTATCCAAAAGGAAGCTTATTTTCATAAAGTTCCGTGCCTTACCCTGCGCGATGAGACAGAATGGGTTGAGACCGTTGAACAGGGCTGCAATAAAATATGCGGTGCAAATGCAGCCGTTATCTGCGAGAAGTGGAAGGAGATATGTCAGGATACTGATTTGTTTCGTTTCGAGAACAAGGGAGATGTTCTTCCCTATGGAAATGGTGCTGCAGCAGATCTGATTGTGGACGTTATTGCCGGGAACGGTTACTGAATGAAAAGAATGCTTTTGCACAAATATGGTATCAGGAACAAAAAAACTCTGTTGAATCGAGACAAACATGTTAACGAATAAAAGTATATTAATTACCGGTGGCACAGGATCTTTTGGAAAACAGTACACACGGACCCTCTTGAAGAGGTATAACCCGCAAAGGATAGTTATCTTTTCCCGCGATGAACTGAAACAGTTTGAAATGGCACAGGAATTCACTTCACCGGTGATGCGTTTTTTTCTTGGTGATGTTCGAGACTATGATCGGGTTAAAGAGGCTATGGAAGGCATTGATTATGTGATTCATGCTGCTGCTATGAAGCAGGTCCCAGCTGCTGAATATAATCCAATGGAGTGCATCAAAACCAATATCAATGGTGCCGAGAATGTCATAAAGGCTGCAATAAAAAACAATGTCCAGAAGGTGATTGCCCTCTCAACTGACAAGGCGGCAAATCCCATCAACCTCTATGGTGCTACCAAACTTGCCTCAGATAAACTGTTTGTTGCGGCAAACAATATGGTTGGAAACAATCCCACCCGCTTCTCCGTAGTCCGCTATGGAAATGTGGTTGGTTCCCGTGGCTCGGTGGTACCCTTTTTTAAAAAACTGATTGCTGATGGAATAGCAAAGTTGCCAGTGACCCATGTTGAAATGACCCGTTTCTGGATAACATTGCAGCAGGGGGTTGATTTTGTCTTGAAAAATTTTGAGAGAATGAAAGGGGGGGAAATTTTTATCCCTAAGATTCCTTCAATGCGAGTGGTTGATCTGGCAGAATCTCTGGCCCCTGGAAAAGAGATCGAAATCATAGGAATTCGACCCGGTGAGAAATTGCATGAGATCATGTGTCCGGCGGACGATTCCCACCTGACCCTTGAGTTCGAAGATCATTTTGTGATACGTCCCAGTATTAAATTTCATCAAAAGGATTTTGATTTCAGTGAGAACGGTATTGGTGAAAAGGGTATGCCTGTTAAGCAGGGATTTGAGTATAATTCGGGTAAGAATCCACATTTCTTAAGTGTTGATGAACTGGTGGAGTTTGACAGGTTTGCTCAGCTATGATCCCTTATGGCAGGCAGGAAATCACAGATACTGATATTGAGGCCGTGGTCCGTGCCTTAAAGTCTGATTTTCTAACTCAAGGTCCCAAAGTACCGGAATTTGAGAGAGCAGTTGCAGACTATTGTGGAGCTGAACATGGTATCGCTGTAAACAGTGGCACCTCAGCCCTCCACGTGGCCTGTCTGGCCCTTGGGGTTGGGAAGGGCGATGTGGTGTGGACCTCACCAATTACCTTTGTTGCCTCAGCCAATTGTGCCAGGTATTGTGGCGCTGATGTTGATTTTGTGGATATCGATTCTAAAACATATAACATGAGTGTGAGTGCTCTGGTAGATAAGCTTAAGATGGCCCAGAAAAATGGATGTCTTCCTAAAGTGGTTATCCCGGTACATTTATCTGGACAGTCATGTGACATGGCAGCCATAAGGGGGCTGGCAGACAAGTATGGTTTTGCCATTATTGAAGATGCCTGTCATGCTATTGGTGGAAGGTATCAGGGGGAAAAGACAGGATCCTGTAAATATTCTGATATAACGGTGTTCAGTTTTCATCCGGTAAAAATTATTACCACTGCTGAAGGTGGGATGGCTCTTACCAATGATGCTGCTCTTGCCGGAAAAATGGATCTTTATCGGACCCATGGTATAACCAGAGATCCAGAACTGATGACTCAGCCGCCCGATGGTCCCTGGTACTACCAGCAACTTGAGTTGGGCTACAACTACAGGATGACAGAATTACAGGCTGCTCTGGGGATCAGTCAGCTGACCCGGCTTGATGAAGTTGTGAAAAAAAGACATAGACTGGCAGGACGATACAGCAGGCATCTGGTAAATCTGCCCCTCACCCTGCCCTTCCAGGAAGAGACGACCTATTCGGCATACCACCTCTATGTTATCCGGCTGGCTACTGATATAACCCAGTTGAGTCATAGAGAAGTTTTTAAGGCCCTGCGTGCTGCCGGGATAGGGGTTAATCTTCACTATATTCCAGTGTACAGGCAGCCCTATTTCCGTGATCTTTCCTGTAATCCTGATGAATTTTCCGAAGCCGAAGCGTATTATCGAGAGGCTATCAGTATTCCGCTCTATCATCATATGAGTTTTCCTGATCAGGATCTGGTTGTGGACAGCCTGAAGAGTATCCTGGCGTAATCCAAGAAAGAATGCAGTTGCATATGAATATTAAACCAGTGGTTGTCAAGGCATGAACGTTGGCGTTATTATTCAGGCTAGATCTACCTCCACACGTCTCCCTGGCAAAGTACTTCTGTCTCTGCCTGCCCATGGTGGAATTGCGGTTTTGCAGCATGTAATAAGACGAGTTAGCAAGGCTGAGCTCGTCAATGAAATTATTGTTGCAACCACTGTGAATGCAACCGACAATCCTATTGTGGCAATGGCACACGAGGAGGGAGTTCAGTCTTTCAGGGGCAGTGAAGAGGATGTGCTTGGAAGATTTTACGGAGCAGCTCTGGCTTTTCAGCTTGATATTATTGTTCGGATAACCAGTGATTGCCCTTGCATTGATCCTTCCATTATCGATCACCTCATTCAATTTCATCAATCTGAAAATGCGGATTATAGTTCAAACGGAATAACCAGGACATACCCTAGGGGACTGGGTGCTGAGATTATGAATTTTGATGTCCTGGAAAAAGCCCATTTGCAGGCTAAGGAACAATTTGAACGGGAACATGTTACTGCCTATATATATCATTCCAGTTCTGCTTCTTTTAAGGTGGCGACACTCAGCGCACCTCCGGAACTCACCGCACCAGATATCCGGTTGACACTGGATACCAGGCAGGATTACCTTTTTTTTGATACCCTGTTTTGTGAACTGAACAAGGCCTCTCTAACAGCAGAAGATTTCACAACGGCTGATATCCTTGAAATTTTACGTGAAAATAAAGAACTGTTGTTGATTAACGAGGGTGTTGTACAGAAAAGGCTTAGCTCAGAACCCGTTGATTATAAGAATTTCAAAAAGATATCCTGGCAGGAGAAAAAGGCTTTTAATCGTGCCAATATCATGTTGTGGCCGTCCCTTGTCATTGATTCCAAAATTCGTATGGCGTGGTATGAGTATTCTTCTCCGGAGATGGTTCGTGCTTCCGATATTTTTTACTGTGAACTGGATGAGAACAAAGTAGAGCAAGTCCAATTGACTCACCATGAAGGGTATGACAATGGCCCCAATTTATTTGTGGACAAGGACGGGAAGAGTTGGGTGGCTTGGCATTCATGGAGGGAGCCAGGAAAGGGGCCTTTCTGTACAGGTGCCACTACGAATATCTGGATGAAATGGGGTGAAAAGGGTAATTGGAGTAAGTCATTTATGCCTTTTGCCAGTTTGAAAGCTACCTCGTATCCCTCAATGATTCAGGATAGCTCTGGAAGGTTTGTGATGCTTTTTTCAATTCTCTCTGAGAACAGAATGTTTACCTCAACGTCCTCTGACGGGAGGAGTTGGAGTGATCCTGTGGAAGTGGCAGTTCCTGGGAGAGTAAGAGGTGATCTGGTTGTCTCTGGTGACACATATAGTATAGTCTGCGAGGATTCAAGAAATGGAAATTCACTGAATATCCTGGAATCGTCTGATCTGAAAAGGTGGGAGGTACTTAGTTGTATCTCAGACAAGGGGACCCGAGGAAAGATAAGCCGTCTCAATGATGGAATGTATGCGTTGATCTGGCAGACAGATAACTGGCCTGCTGTTGTGGTTGAAACTGGTGTCACTGTTACTGATGGATCTATGATTATGGAGATCATTCCTGATCATTGCGGCGGAAACCAATGTTGGGCGATGAATTCTCTGGAGCTCGAATCGGACAGCTTCAGGAGAGAGTATGATTTTGGGCCCGCTTCTACTTGTGAAGCCAGTGCAGTAAAAATTAACGAGAGTAATTTGCTTTACTCAGCAGAGCAGAGTTTTGGATTTAATGGCAACGTTGAGACTATGCAGAGAAGTTTTGCTGATGGCAAGGCTTCAGATATGGTTTATTCTTCCGAAAGGCGGCTGTTCAGAGTAGATGTTCCTGATGGTATCTATCATCTGAAAGTGACGATTTCCTCCTGGATTTCCTCTGCCAAAAGACTCACCTTGAGTGTCAATGGAAAGAGTTTTCTTGTTCCAGGAGACTTGCCTTGTGACCAGATCTATTATGCTTTTTCGAGTAACTTGAAGGAGTGGTCTGCTCCAGTATCTCTTGCTGCAAATGGCATGGAATACTCCAGACCATCAAAAATTCTTCAGGATACAGATGGGAGATTTTATGTGGCCTGCACTGTTTTTGATGAAAAGAATGTGCAGATCAAGATGTTTCAGGGAAGCTGAAATGAAAACGCTAACAATCGGAAATAGATCTTTTGGTGAGGGCTGTCCATGCCTGATAATAGCTGAGATCGGTTCAAATCATAATCATGATTTAGCTATGGTTAAAAGTATGATTGATTCGGCGGCACATTCAGGGGCAGATGTTATTAAATTTCAATCATTTCATGCTGATGAACTGATCGTTAAGAAAAGTAAGGTTCAAGGGAGATATGAGATTGATCCTCGCTGGAAACTGTTGAACAGCTTGGAATTACCCAGGAGCTGGCATAAGGAATTATTGGAGTATTGCAGGAAGAGGAATGTCATATTCATGTCCAGTGCATGGGATTTTGCCTCTGTCGATCTGCTTGAGTCCCTTGGCGTTGAAGCTTATAAAATAGGATCTTCAGATCTGACGTACCACCCCCTTCTAAAATATATAGCTGCAACCGGGAAACCGATCCTTGTGTCCATCGGCATGGCAACACTTGACCAAATAAATGAAGCAATTGAGGTTATTCGTACCGAGGGAAACGATCAGATAGCACTATTGCACTGTATCGTGAACTATCCGCCAGAGCTTGAAAGTGTTAATTTACGTTACATACAGAAGTTAAGGCAACTCTACGATTGTCCTGTTGGCTATTCAGATCATAATGTGGAAAATGCGCCAGCCCTTGCAGCACTAGCACTGGGAGCTCAAATTTTAGAGAAGCATATTACGCTCTCAAGGGAGTTGACAGGGCCGGATCATGCTCATGCCATAACTCTGGATGAGTTGGATCAGTTGGTACGAGATGTGCGAGCTGTGGAAAAAGCCATGGGACGATTTGACTACCAGCCGGGAAAGGCAGAATTTGAACGGATAAAAAGGGCCAGAAGAAGTGCCTATGCCTCTGTGGATATAGAAAATGGGGAAGAGATAACGATACGTAATATTCAATGGTTACGCCCCGGTGGTGTCATAGAGCCAAAGGAGGCAGGGAGGCTTCTCGGGGCCCAGGCCAGCAGGAAAATAGAGAAGTATAAAAATATAACATGGGATGATGTTGAATGAAAACGGTTATGGTTACAGCCGTTGGTGCTCCCCCAGGGTTGACCACTGCTAAAATACTGGCAAAAAACTACAGAGTCATTGTTGTAGATGCAGATAAATATGCTTGCGGATTATATATTTCTGGAGTTGTTCCGTATATTGTGCCCGTTGCTGATGGGGAGGGGTATATTGACAGGCTTGTGGAGATATGCGTCCTAGAGAAGGTTGATGTTTTGGTTTCATGCTATGAGACGGAAACGCTGGTGATCTCAGAGCAACGTAGGAGGTTCGTGGATGTTGGAGTGCGAATGTTGCTGGCAGAGCATGAAATATTGCTGAAATGTATCGATAAATATGAGACAGCCAGGCAGGCTGAACGTGCTGCTGTTCCATATCCGAAAACTTTGCTGGTGTCAGATGTAGCCGGAATTGAAGCGAGTGATATCGGTTTTCCAGCGGTGTTGAAGCCAGTGGTTGGCTCCGGCGGGGTGGGGGTCAGCTACCCTGAAAATAGAGCAGAGGCTATTGAAGCGTACAGGCAATTAAATAGAAAAAGTATTTTGCAGGAGCTGATACCAGGGGGAGCAGGATCTGTGTATCTGGTGGCCTGCCTTTACGACAGGCAGTCAAAGCTTAAAGCCTCATTTGTTTCTAGAAGTCTGAAAACCCTCAACAGAGAGGGTGGGCCAGCCGTGGTTGGAGAAGCGGTTATTGATAATGATCTCAGAAATATGGGGATACAGCTGATTGAGTCTCTTGGGAAGTTTGTAGGCATGGCAGCCATTGAATTTAAGATTGATAGCAGGGATAGCCTCCCAAAACTTCTGGAGATCAATCCCAGGCTGTGGGGTTATAGCCGGCTGGCATACGCCAGCGGAATTAATTTTCATAAAATGGTTGTGCAGCTTGCACTGGATGAAGATGTAGAAGAGCAACATAGTTACAAAACAGATACCCTTATGGTCAGACATTATGACGACAGGGTTTTCAGCCGGGAAGCTCTGCCGGAGAATCTGCAGTGAAAGTTGACAGCATTACTGTCTATCAGCTTGATATCCCCATAATTGAGCGATATGAGTTGTCGTTTGGAACTGTTGAAAGCTTTCAAACTTTTTTAGTCATTGTCAGAAGCGGCGAACGCGTTGCCATTGGTGAAACAACACCCCTGTGTGGCTATAACTGGGAAGATTGTAAATCGGTTCAGCAGTATCTAATGGATGCCGTGCCTGGAGTGGTTGGACAGGATGCACAGGAAGCCGTAAATACTGTCATGGAGACTCGTGGTGATAATTACTTTGCAGCGACCTCTCTCTGTACTGCTTTGGAATTTCTGGACGAGAATCTGTGTCAGAATATACCAGAAACAGATGTTCCACTTGTAGGGATTGTAAGTGGGTCAGATCTTGATGTGATTCTGGAAAGCATAAAAAAACAGCGGAGCTGGGGGTACAGCTGTATAAAGGTTAAGGTGGGGGGCGACCATGCTGTGGAGAAGGATCTCTTAAAAATTCAAACCATCTACAAAAATTTCCCTGATCTCCCATTAAGAGTAGATGCCAATAAAGGCTATACTCTTGATGAGGCCCTTTATTTTGTTAATGGAATCCAAGGTTTCAATGTTGAGGAATTTGAGCAGCCTTTTCCTGTAAATTCCTGGGATGATATGGAATTGCTGTATGGAAACCGGGGAGAGGTTAATATTATGCTCGATGAATCCATTGACACCAGAGAGGAACTGGCGGAGGCATTGAGCAGGCGCTGTTGCAATTATGTGAAATTCAAATTGATGAAACACTCCAGTGTAAAGTATATGGTGGAGCTTATAAAGATGGCAAAAGAAGGTGGGCTTAGTGTCATAATTGGTAATGGGGTTGCAAGTGATATCGGTTGTTATCATGAGCTGCTGATCCAGGCCGGAACTGGTTGTGTGCTGGCTGGTGAGATGAATGGTTTTTTGAAACAAAAACAGAGTATACTTACAATGCCACTTGAATTTAAGAACGGTTGTGTCAGAGTCGGTGGCATCAGGAACATGGATTTGAATCAGAAAATTGTCAGCCAATATCTAGTGAAAAAGGAAACATTTAGCTGACCTGTCTTGCAGGTGGAGGTTTTTTTATATGGCGGAAAGTAAAACAAAAGTTGTATTCCTGGGTGGGAGTACCCGTAACAGTTTAAGTCCTGAGGCAGTGCAGGATCTGCTTCCAAGGATAACTAATCAGACCAGACTCTATGAAGTTATCGAACGTTTGGCCGGTGAACAATTAATCAGCAACTCTGAAGGCTGTATGTTGGCTGGCGCCTTTGGCGCAAAAGAATATGCCGAAGTTGAGTATATCCCTCTGAACTATTTTTTTCTCAGAGATGGCAGTACCAGAGATCTGGATAAGCTGCTGGGGAAATTAGAGAAGGTAGATGGGGTTATTGTTTCCACTCCCGTATATTTTGGTGACAGGTCCTCGATAATACAGGACTTCTTTGATCTTGCGAGGAAGAATAGAGGGTTGTTTGCTGGTAAAAGTTTTGGTGCAATGTCTGTGGGAGCCAAGAGAAATGGTGGGCAGGAAACAACCAACATATATGCATTGAATGAGGCAATGGATATCGGATTCATTGTGACCGGTAATGGACCGGCTACCTCACAGTATGGCGGAACCGCTTGGGCTGGGCATAAAGGGCATATCAGGGAAGATTATTTTGGTCTTGAAACCTGTGTTGGAACCGGGAGAAAAGTGGCCCAGACGGCAAAAATTGCGGTTCATGGCAGAACAAATAAAAAAGATCTCGTTAAGATTGACTTCTGGATCCTGCAAGACAAAAATAACATTGTCGCTGACAGTATAAAGCAGTTACTCTCCGAGGTGGATATCCCGGGTGTTGACTTTGATATCCTGGATTTGAAAGAATATGAGTTTTTCAGATGCATGGCGTGCCCTTCCTGTCCTGGAACAAGCAAAAAAGGGTCGAAATATAGATGTGTTATCGGAAAGGATTCAATGGAGGAACTCCATATGCGACTACTGGAGCCTGATGGGGTGCTTTTAGCGGGGTATAGCCCGCAAACTAGAGAGGATGTTGATTCTGTCTATCAGAGGTTCATTGAACGGATGCGTTATATTCGCAGGGATGGCTTTCTCATGACGAATCGCATTGTAGCTGCCTATTCTGTCCAGGAGCTGCAATCAAATGCCTTGTTTCACTTGCGTATTCTAACTTCGATGATCAGGCACAATACTGTTTTTCATCAACCCATACTACGAACCAGATATAAAGGAAAAATTCTTGGCGAAGGAGATAAGGAGATATTAAACAGCTTTGCCGAAAAAGTCAGGGAATTTGCCGGATCACGGGAGGAGATAGACATCGGATCTTTGGAGTATGTTCCAATCGGATATCAGTAATATGCTGCTATGAAATTCGGACTAAAACTTCACACAAGTAACTATCTGTTATATCGGGACGCAATTGATGCCATTGCAGCAGGTTCTGCGGATTATTTGGAACTCACGTATCTGTCTTCGGAACTGACTGATCTTGAACTTCTTAGAGAGGCAAATATTCCAGTCGTGCTGCATTCAGCTCATGCCGGACATGGTGTGAATTATTCTGGAGATAAGGTAGAAAAGAACTTAAGGGAGTTACACTCGGTTATCAGTGCAGCCGATTTGCTTGATGCAAAACACATAATTGTGCATCCAGACAGAGGTAATATAGAGAATTTCGTGAGAGTTTTCTCTATGGTCACAGACAGCAGGCTGATTGTGGAAAACATGCCAAAGGCGGCTAAAGCAGGCGGTGACTGTGTTGGTTTTCACTATGGGGAACTGAAGTACCTTATGGATATGTGTTCCTGTGGCCTCTGTTTGGATTTTGGTCATGCGTTCAAGGCTGCTAATAGTATTGGAGAAGATTTTATTTCTTTCTGTGAGCAACTTATTGCTCTTGGTCCCACAATGTTTCATATAGCACAGGGAGGCAGGGCAACAGAGCAGGATGAACACCTTGAATTATACCAAGGAGACATTGACTTGCCATATGTCAAGGGGCTAATTGATTCAGTGGATCGGGAATTTTTTGTTACCCTTGAAGTACCGTTTTATGATGGCATTAATAATGCTCTTAGGAGTATTGAATATTTCAAGGAACTATAGCGTATAGCTTGCCTGATTGATTGATATTGTGTTCGCTGTCTGAGGGGTCCTGTTTTATAGGAAGTATTTTAGAAGATAGCTTTTATTAAACAAATAATTGAATTTTTATTAGTTTTTCATGAAATGTATAATTTGTAATTCAGAAAAGTTTTCGGTTTTGTATCGTGGTAAAATCAGGACAGGATCCTTTGGACAACAATCTTCCCATGATCAAACCGTATATAAATGTGATTCATGTCAATCAGGTTTTTTACCAGATGCTGGATTTAAATATGATACATCTGAATATCGAGTTGAAGTTGAAGGGGTTGCAGATTTTGAGGCCTTTCAAGCTTTGCATGATAGAGAGCAGGATGAAAAATTATCTGTTTTAGGTAGTGATAACTTACGTGGAAAAGTCATAGCAGATATTGGATGTGGTGGAGGATCTTTTTTAGACTTGGTGTGTGGGATGGCTCACAAGACGGTAGCTGTGGAACCTTGCCGGAATTTTCATGATGGGTTGTCTGAAAAACATTTAGTATATGGTCATTTATCCCATGCGTTAGAAGATTTAGAGGAGCAGGTTGATCTGGCAGTTAGCTTTGCTGTGATTGAGCATGTGGATGATCCGTTAAGTTTTCTAAAAGAGATGAGATTGCTATTAAAACCGGGTGGTAAAGTTTTGATAAGTACCCCCAATTATGATGACTGGATGCTCAAGTTTTTACCAGGAGTTTATGAAAGTTTCTTTTATAGAAAGGCTCATCAGTGGTACTTTAACAAAGCGTCCTTACAGGCACTTGCCAGTATGTCCGGATATAATTCCATAGAAATTATTTATAAAAATAGATTCGATTTGTCTAATGCTCTTCATTGGATAAGGGATCATATGCCGACGGGATCCGGGGAAATACAATTATTTGATGGGCTGGATGGTAGTTATAAACACATTTTGGAGCAAACCGGGCAGACTGATTTTATTTATGCATGGTTGAGTGTTTAATGCCTGAAGTTTAGAGTTTCAAGCAGCAATCCATCATCATGATGGAGGCGGATGAATTTCCGTTAAATTGTTCTTTGACATAAAGCCACTATGGCTTTTCACCATATTTTCATCGTCTGGTGGAGGATTA